>CAYRQC010000228.1:0-13141 GCA_964426265.1 uncultured Phycisphaerales bacterium
GTCAACGCCAACTACCGGGCCAAGGTCTTCGCCCTCTCGGAGATCCTCGACATCCTCTGAGAGACGAAGCGTCCGTTTTCATCGGTTCGAGCCGGCCCGTCCCCCATTGCGGGGTCGGGCCGGTTTTCGTGGGTGACCCAGTCTGGACGGTCGTTCGCAACCGCGATCACGACCCCGTGCGGATCGACTTGATCGCACACACGGTCACAGCGAGCAGCACGACGACGAGGCTCGCGATGAAGGCCGAGTCGAGGTGTGCGGCGGCGGCAGCGACCGGCTCGAGCTCGCGGATCTGGGCATCGAGAGCATCCCGGTCGCGCTGAGCGCGGTCGGCAAGAGTGTCATCGCCCTCGTCGCCACCCCGTTGAGCCGCGACGTGCGCGAGGTCACGGCGCGCGTCAACGAGCTCGCCTGCAAGCCAGTGCGCATAGCCGCGCTGCAGCCACGCGCCGCCATCGTGAGGCGCGCAGGCAATCCGAGCCTCGAGCGTCCGGACACTCGCACCGAAATCGCCGCGCCGCTGCTCGAGGAAGGCGCGATAGAGGATTGCGTCGGCGTCGTCCGGTGGCACGTCGTGCAGCGCTGCGATCGCCGCATCGAGCTTGCCATCGTCCACCAGCGCCTCGATCTGATCGAGATCGACGACTCCGAGGTCAGACTCCTGCACCAGGCTCCAGCCGCAAACGATCCGAGACACGTCAATGACCTCGGGCAAGCAGCGCCGAGGCGCGCTGCGCCAGTCGCAGTTCCTGCAACCGATCGAACCAACCATCATCGTCGTGGATGACACGCTCGTGCGAGCCACCCTCATGGACGAAGAACTGCCCTGGTGCCAGAAGCCTCATTGCGAGCCGCTGCAGCTCCGCGGGCCACGGCTCCGTCGCCCAGTCGGTCGGCCGGTGCGGCGGCCCGCTGGCGCTGCCGTAGACGAGCAGGTTGGCGGTCTCCGGCAAGGAGGCCACGACCACGCCCTCGGTGAAGACCGAGGCGAGGGTTTCCACCACCGTCTCGACCACCGCGTCATGGGCACCGTATCCGAAGACGTTGAGGGCGATCACGCCCCGCGGCGCCAGTCGCCGGCGGGCAGACTCGAAGAACTCGTGGGAGGTCACGTGGGACGGGACGAAGGACTGCCGCGCATAGCAGTCGACCAGCATCAGGTCGAACGAACTCGGACAGTGGTCGACGAACGTCCGCGCATCCATGTCGGTCCAGATGGTCAACCGAGGGTCGTCGGGCAGATCGAGGTGGCGGCGCCCGAGCTCCACGACCTCGGGATCGATCTCGACCCCCACGAGGGTGAGCTTGCACAGTGGTCCGACGAGCCGGAGCAGCTGGCGAGCGTGAGTCCCCGCGCCGAGCCCGAGGATCGCGACCCGCAGCCCACCGTCCCGGATGGCATCGAGCGCGAGGAGATTCACGTAGTCGTAGTAGAGCCCGCCCGTCAGCACTCCATCCACGGGCGTGAGGGACTGGAACGAGTCGTGCCCTTCGTCGATCGCGAGCACCGTTGCGCCCGCGAGATCGGCGCGACGGCGCACCTCGACGTGCTGGTAGCGACTGTCGGTGGCGGTGATCAGCTCCCCGTACGCCGCGCCGGCCGCCGACGCGGTCAGCGAGTCGAGCGCAGCGAGCAGCTCGCTGACCAGCGCACCATGGTTCGCGCCGACCGACGGCGCCCTTAGCGACGAGAACGCCACGGGGCCGCCGATGATCAGTGCCAGCAGTGCCGCGGCGCGGCCACCGCGTTTGGAACCTGCGGCGACAAAGGCCGGAAGCGCCGCGGCCGCGATCAGTGCGGCGGCGAGCAGCAGGGTTCCGCGAGTCCGAAGCCACGGCACCAGCACGTAGCTCGTGACGAACGTCCCGGCGATCGAGCCGAGCGTGGCGGCGCCGTAGAGCTGCCCGCTGCGGGAGCCGACCTCCTCGAGCCGCCGTGCGGCACACCGGACGAGGAACGGCGGGACCGCGCCCAGCAGCAAGATCGGCGGGACAAAGCAGACGAGTGTGGTGACGAAGGACCCTTGGAGCAGGAAGGGATATGCCGCCTCGAGCGGCAGCTTCTCCGGGAGTAATGCCCGTGCGACGGGGCCGGGCAGGAATGCCGCGATGGCAACCAGCCCAGCCGCCGCCAGCAAGGTCACACCGAGCGCTGCCGGGCTCGTGTAGCGATCCGCGAGCCGCCCCCCCACCATGCTCCCGAGTGCAAGTCCGAGAAGCACCAGCCCGATGACGTTGGTCCAGACGAACTGCGCCTGACCGAACCACGGTGCCAGTGCGCGGGGCGCCGTCATCTCGACGACCAGGACCCCGGCGCCGGAGAGGAATGCCGTGGCCCAATACAGCACGATCAAGGCGTGCCGAGCTCGACGCGGATCTTGGCGACGTAGATCTCGCCGGTGTTGAAGAACTCGTTCTCGTAGGCCGCGGCGAGTGCGTATTCCATCACCCGCTTGACCGAGCTGTCGAGCACCGTCTCCTTGGCAGGGTCACTGTTGCCGGCCCAACGATGGACGACTCGAACCGGTTTCGAGAGATCGACGAGCTTGTCGTTGAGGAAGACCTCGAACGCCGTGACCTTCTCGTTGGTCACCACGGTGATCTCGTTCTTCTCGGAGTCGACCGCGGCATCCAGCTTGATCGGCAGCTTCTCCTTCGTCGGATCCTCGTCCGTGACTCGGATCCAGAAGCTCCGTGCATGATGCAGGTCGGTCTCGAGGCTGACCTTCTTGGGTGCGAACTGCTTGGGATGACCCTCCATCCACGCCAGCAGCGAGGCGTCGTCCAGCGTCTCCTTGTGCTCCAGGACGAACCCGTCCTGCGCCTTCCAGGTGTCGTAGAACTCCTTGGCATCTGCGCCGACGAAGAGCACGGGGCTACCAAGACAGTTGCCGAAGTCGATCTTCTGCGGCGGTGTTCCGCGGACGATCGCACCCGTCTGGATCCCGGGGAAGCGCGAGCAGAAGAGCAGTGCACCGAGGGTGCCGGTCCCCTCACCGTCGATGAAGATGCGCTGCAGGTCGCAGTTCAGGTTCCGGAAGACGATCGAGTTGAGTGCCTTGATCGCCCACAGCGCCCCGTCGTCGCTGTCCCATCGAGGGCGGAAGTACGCAACGCCGTCGCTGCTGCTCAACGCAAGGTCCATCACGGGCGCCACCACGATCGCCTTGGCCAGCAACTCCTTCGAATAGGTGGCCGTCGCCCACGCCTTGACCTTGTCGACGAGCACCTTGCTCTTCGCGAGGTTCTTCAACGCCTTGACCTCGTCGTCCATCGGATAAAGGGCGAGGATCACGGGGTACGCGACCTTCTTGTAGTCGGCCGGGACCGAGACGAACGCCTTCAACTTCTTGTCGAAGATCCCGGCGAGCGCCTTCTCGTCGTACTCCAGGTCCATCGGGCTCGGGATCTCGACCGGGCGCAGCTCGCCGCCCGCCGAGATCGACAAGGGCTTCTCCAACCAGAACCCGCGCTTGACGATCTCGCGCCAGTCCTCGACTGCCAGCAGCGGGTCATTGAACTTCGCGTCCTTGGCGAGCTTGCCGGCATCTTCGCGCAGGCTCACGAGATCCTTGTTTGCCTTGAGGTTCACGCGATTCTCGACCTCATAGTTGGCGTAGAAGCTGCGCACGGTCTTGGCGAGTCGGTCGAAGTTCCCAGCGCCAAGCGTCACGGTGGGCTTGGCGGGTGTCGATTGCGGTGAACTCGCGTCGGCGCCCGCCACGAACCGGGTGACAGCGCCAATCACGGCCACCGCCAGCCCGAACCACGAAGCGCGGATCATCGACCTCTCCTCGGAGCGGTGCCTTCGGTCGCCCGCCGTTGAAGCAAAGTGTGCGCCAACAATGACTTGCGGAGCCTAGGGGGGGCGCGGAAAGGTGTCAACGCCGAGCGGTTGATCGGTCACCCATCGGTGACCAGTCGGCACCCGCTCACTGCTCACAGAGGCACAGCTCCCGATAGAAGCGGATGCGCGGTCGCGCCCCATCGAGCAGCAGCGTGCGCGCGAAGAAACGCGCCGCGGTCACGGCATCCTGATCGTCACGCAGCGCGAAGATCCCGAGGTTCTCGCCCCCGTCCGGCGAGCCGGCACCAAGGGCTCGCTCGAACAGCTCGCGTGCCCGCTCGCGCTCGCCGCGTGCGTGCAACAGCAGGGCGTAGTCGTTCAGGAGTTGCGGCTCGTCCGGGAGCTGCAGGAGGCCCTCTTCGTAGGCCTGTGCCGAACGATCCAGCTGGCCGAGGTAGCGGAAGCAGAGCGGGCGGCCGATGTGTCCCCAGAGGTTGTGGGGGTCACGGGCGACCACCTCCTCATAGAGCTCGAGCGCGGTTGCGTACTGACGGGTCCGAGCACGAGCTACCGCCACGCCAATCACGCCATCGAGCGCTTCCGAGATCAGCTCACCGCGCTCGGCGAGCAGCTTCTCGAAATGTGGGAGCGCCTCCTCGGCGCGATTCGAGCGGATGAGCGCCCGACCGAGGAACGACCGCGCCCGATTTCCGAAACGCGGATCACCCGCGATGCACCGCTCGAGATCCTTGACCGCGCCTGGGCCATCGTTGAGCAGGAAGCGCGTCACCCCACGGTAGTAGGTGAAGGCAAGGTCACCGGGCTGCCGCTCGATCAGCCGCGAGTAGAGGTGGAGCTTCGCCTCGAGCTGCGCGTCACCGAACGCCTCCCACGCGAGAAACGCGACCTCAAATCCATCGGCGCCGGCATCGACCGCGGCGATCGATCGGGTCAACGCTTCCGCCGAAGCGTGCTGGGCCGCCAGGATCCGCAGCTCTTCGATCTGCTGCTGACCTGGGTCGAGTTCGCCGAGGGCCGCCGCCTCCTTGGCGACCCGTCGCGCCTGCTCCGCGCGTTCCCGCGTGGCAAGGAAATGGACCAGTTCGCTCGCGAGGCGCCGTCGCACCGTGACCGGGGCGCCGTGCTCTCGCAGCCGAGCCAATGCTCCAGTGATCGTTGCTTCCGCTTCAGCATCGCGCTCGAGCAGGACGTGGCAGGTTGCCGCCCCAATCGTCGCCGCCACGGTCTCCAGCGGATCGGCCGACGCTTCGAGATAGGTCGCGAGCGCATCCTCGAGTACGCCGCGCCGCAACGACTTGCCGAGGTCGGACGTCGCTTCGAGCGCGCCCGCGCGCTCGACGAGCACGGCACCCAGCTCGACCAGCAGCGACGGCGACCGCTGATTCGCCAGCTCATCACGCAATGCGTCTTCGGCGTCGGCGGCGCGTCCTTGCGCCAGCAGCTCCGTCACCGTGGCGGTGAGGCTCTCGATGCGCTGCGGCGGCGAATCGCCCTTCGATTCCTGCAACGCCCATGCAGCAGGAGCCGCCTTCGCGAATAGCGCAGTCAACGCGATGGCGAACGAGCAGACGCCCGGTCGAAAGCACCGCGATCGGTTTGCGTTCACGTCGGCAGCCTCCCGGCTTGCCCCCGCCGGATCAGCTCATCGAGCAGGCGCTGATTGTTGGCGAACCCGAGTTCCTTTGGCAGCGCGCCGAGGGGGAAGTAACGCGCCTCTTCAGCATCGTCCCCAGCGCAAAGCGTGCCGCCACGCGGCCGCGCGAGGTAGGCGACCACCACCCCCCTCCGCCGCGGATCGTCGCCGTTGGCGAGCACGTCGAGCAGCTCGAGGATCTCGATCTCGAGCCCGGTCTCCTCACGCACCTCGCGCAGCGCGGTCACCATCGGCTCCTCGTCGATCTCGACGTAACCGGCGGGCAACGTCCAGTGCCCCTGATACGGCGCGATGCGACGCCGCACCAGCAACACCTCGCCGAGTGTGCCACCACCGCCGCGGACGACCGCCGCCACCGCCCCCACCGTGGGATGGATCCAGACCACATGGGAGCAGCGCGGGCAGGCGCGGCGCTGGCGGCCCTCGATCAGACGATCACAGAGCGCCGCGCCGCAGCGCGAGCAGAACTTCTCGGACGCGTCATGAAGCACGGTCAATTCGCTCGCATCCCTCGTTCTTCGGACCCCGTAGGCAGAGGAGACCTTAGGGCGGCTCCCGTCTGCGACTATCATCCCGCGGCGATGAAGCGCGTCCACCTCCTCGGATCGACTGGCAGCATCGGGCGCACCGCCGAACGCGTCCTCGCCGAGCTTGTCGCCACCCACCGCGTCGTCGGCCTCGCGTCCGGTCGTGGCGGTCCCGAGCTGCGGACGCAGATCGAACGCTGGAAGCCCGATGCCGTGGCGATCGCCGACGAGGCCGCCGCCGAGCAGCTCACGCACGAGCTGCGCGGTCGCCCGGTTCGCGTGTTCGGCGGCCCGGACGCCGCCAAGCAGCTGGTCGCAGAGGTGGCGGCCGATGTCGTGCTGAACGGCATCAGCGGGGCTCGCGGCCTCGACGCGAGCTTCGCCGCCCTCCATGCGGGGGCCGACCTCGCGCTGGCGAACAAGGAGTCGATGGTGATGGCGGGACCGCTGCTCGCGCGCGCCGCGGAGCAATCCGGTGCCCGGATCCTCCCGGTCGACAGTGAGCACAGCGCGATCTTCCAGTGCCTCCATCGCGAACCGCCGCGCTCCATTCGCCGCGTGATCCTGACCGCCTCGGGCGGCCCATTCCGGACCACGCCGGCCGATGAGCTGGCACAGGTCACGCCCGCCCAGGCGCTCCGCCATCCCACCTGGAACATGGGTGCGAAGATCACCATCGATTCGGCCACGCTGATGAACAAGGCGCTCGAGGTCGTCGAGGCGCGCTGGCTCTTCGGCATGCCGGCCGAACGCATCACGGTGGTCGTCCATCCACAGTCGATCGTCCACTCCATGGTCGAGTTCTGCGACGGCTCGATCCTCGCGCAGCTTGGCGTGCCTGACATGGCCGTGCCGATCCGCTTCGCGCTCGGCTATCCCGAGCGCACCGAGACCAGCGCGAGCTACTTCGACCTCGAGCGCTTCGGAATGCTCACCTTCGAGGCACCCGATGTCGCGCGCTTTCCCGGGCTCGAGCTCGGGTTCCGTGCGGCGCGCGAAGGCGGGACGTCGGGCGCCGTGCTCAATGCCGCCAATGAAGTGGCGGTCGCCTCCTTCCTCGACGGTGAGCTTGCGTTCGACCGCATCGCTGCCGTCGTGGCAGCGGCGCTCGACCACGTGCCTCACGTCGCCGCTCCTTCCCTCGAACAGCTCCTCGCCGCCGATGCGGCCGCGCGGACGGAGGCCACTGCATGCTGCTGCTGACGGTGCTCGCGAGCTTCGGCGACACGCTCTCGGGCTTCTTCGACAGCGTCGGCTTCTGGCTCCTCGCGATCGGCGGGATCGGGCTCGTGGTCTTCGTCCACGAACTCGGCCACTTCCTGGTCGCGAAGAAGTGTGGCGTGCGCGTCGAGGCGTTCTCCATCGGCTTCGGGCCGCGCATCTTCGGCTTTCGCCGCGGTGACACCGACTACCGGCTCAGCTTGGTGCCGATCGGCGGCTACGTGAAGATGGCCGGCGACAACCCGGGCGACGCACTTCAGGGCGACGGCAGCGACCTCCCGAGCAAGTCGGTCGGCCAGCGCTTCGCGATCTTCGCGGCCGGCGTGGTCATGAACCTGCTCTTCGCGCTGATCGTGCTGCCGATCGTGCTCGCCGTCGGCGTCCAGTTCCACAGCACTCGCGTCGGCTCGGTGCAACTGGGCGGTGCGGCGTGGAAGGCCGGCGTCGCCAAGGACGATGAGATCGTGCGGGTCGATGGCCACCACGTCGACGACTTCAACGACGTCGTCGCCGAGGTGGCGCTTTCGGGAGCCGACGGCATCGAGATCGAGCTCGTTCGGCCCGCCACCGAGCGGTCCGCCGATGGCGGACTGCCGGCAACCCGCAAGCTGGCCGCCCACCCCGATTTCGATCCGACACTCGGTCGCTACGTCATCGGGATCGGGCCGGCGCTCGCCGCGACGTTCGAGGTCACGCCCGGAGGTCCGGCTGAACGCGCCGGAATCAAGGCGACCGACCAGGTCATCCGCTTCGGCGACCACGCGCTCGCCTCCAGCGATGACTTCGAGCCGCTGCGCATCGAGAATCGTGAGCCGCGCGTCACGCTCGGCTTGCTTGGCGTCGACGGAACCACACGCGACGTCGTGGTCGAGCCGTCGCTCGCTCCGGAGCCGAGCTGCGTCGTCGGCATCAAGCCGTTCCAGAATCACGTGAAGGCGCTGCGCGGCCGCGCCGCGCTCGAGCACGTGCTGCAGCCCCGCGACGAACTCCTCGCGCTCGAATGGGACGAAGGGAACGGCGCGACCGCATTGCGCGCGATCGGAGACGGCGACGATCTGGCTGCCGCGCTTGCCGAAGTTCCGGGCGCGCCCACCATCGCCACGCTGATCGTGCGCCGCGACGGCCTGACCACACGCACTCCGCTTCTCCCGGGCTCCGGCCGCGAGCTGGCCGCCGACATCGCGCTCACGCTCGATCCGAGCAGCTGTCGCGTGCGACTCGTCGACGGCTTTCCTGCGCAGCTTGCCGGCCTGCCCGATGGCGCCGAGATCACGAAGGTCGGTTCGGTCGCGGTCACCAGCTGGGCCGACATCAAGCAGCGCATCGAGAAAGCGGCCCCCACCGCACCCGGTGCCGCGGCCAAGCCGATCGAGTTCGTCGCGCGCGTCGACGGCAAGGAGATGACCTGGTCGGTGACACCGCGGGTCGAGCAACCACCGGTCGACTTCGGGCTGCTGCCGACGATCGCGATGGTCGAGCGCTCCTACCCGTTCGTCGAGGCCGTGAGCGTCGGCATCTCATCGGCCGGCTACATGATCAAGAACGTCTACCTGACGTTGAAGAAGATCCTGGTGCGCGAGGTCAGTGCGAGCAATCTGTCGGGGATCCTCACGATCGCCTACGTCTCGCGCTCGTTCGCCGAGTCGGGCATCGCGACGCTCTTCTTCTTCCTCGCGGTGCTGTCGCTCAACCTCGCCTTCCTCAACGTGCTGCCGATTCCGGTGCTCGACGGCGGCCACCTCTTCTTCCTGCTGGTCGAGAAGGTGAAGGGGTCTCCCGTCAGCGAGAAGGTGATGGGCTTCTCGCAGCTGGTCGGGATGGTGCTGGTGCTCGCGCTGCTGCTCTTCGTCACTTACAACGACCTCCGCCGTTTCTTCGTGTGAGCGCCTGATGGAGATGGCTCGGCGCCCAGGCGCACTGCTCGCGCTGCTCCGTCTGTCGCTCGCGCCGTCGGTCGTGGCCGACCTCGCAGGCGGTGTGGCGCTGGCGTTGGCGGCGCCGGGCGGAGCGCCGGTCGTCGGCCGGCTCGCCGCGGTCCCTCTGCTGCTCTTCTGCGGCGGCATGGCGCTCAACGGTTGGATCGATCGCGATGCCGATGCCGTCACGCGGCCCAAGCGCCCCCTCCCGTCGGGCGACGTGAGCGCACCGTTCGCGCTGACGCTCGCGATCGTCGGCTTGGTCACGGCGCCAGCGCTCGCATGGTGGTTGGCGGTCGACTACCAGCGCGACGTGACGATGGTGGCGATCGCCCTGGCGGCGGCGATCACCCTCTACCACTCGCCACTCAAGCGCAACGGCTTGCTCGGGCCGCTGTTGCTCGGTGCGATCCGCGCCGGCGACCTGCTGCTCGGCGCGGTCGCGATCGTCGGGTGGCACGCTGCGGTCGCCACGGCCTGGCCGTTTGCGCTGGTCTACTTCGGCTACGTTGCCGGCGCTTCGCTCGTCGCGCACGAGGAGGATCGCGAGCCGCGAATGGCGCGCGCCCGGTTCGGCGCAGCCCTCGCGCTCACCTGTGTCGCGATCGCCGGCGCGCTCGGCTACGCGCGATCGTCGATCGCGGGCGACTCCCGTAGCGCCATGCTCGCGGTACTCGTCGCGCTCTGGGCGGCGTGGAGCTTGCGCAACGTACTGCTGCTGTTCGGGACAGGTGCGCCCGGATCGGTCCCGCTCTCCTCGTTCGCGCGCCTGCTGCTCTCGCGCCTGCCGCTGATCCCGACCACCGCCGCGTTCGCGGCGGGCGCCGGCGATCTCGGCATCCTCGCGATTGCCGCCTTCTGGGCCGTCTTCGTCCTGGTACGGATCATCCCGCCGACGTGAGAGCGTGAGGAACCCGAGGACGCGCGTCGATGCGCCATGTCGTGTTGATCCTGGTCGCCCTGCTGGTCGCCGCGCTTGCGTGGCGAGTGCGGAGCTTCGCCAAGGATGGTGACGGCGAGCACCAGCGAGAGGTGGCCGCGCGGCAGCTCGCGGAACAGCTCCTGCGCGCCGAAGAGGCGCGGCGGCTCACGCCTCCCGGCGACTCAGCGATCGCGCCCTACGGGTTTCTGGCGAACTTGGTCGCCGAACGGCGAGTCACCGGGCTCGTGCGCGTCGCCGCCACCGATCGCGATCTCTGGAGTGCAGGCGGCTACGTCTTCCATGTGAGGCTGCTGAACCAGCTCGGACGCCCGTTGGCCGCCCCGCCCGCGGATCCCGCGAGCGAGCCCGGGCTCGGCCTCAAGTTCGAGCTCTGGGCGTGGCCTGCGGATGCCGCCAGCACGACGCTCGCCCTCTTCTTCGGGAGTCAAGCCGGCTACCTGCTGCAAGGCGACAACGGTGCCCATGCCGGTCTCGATGCGCGACCCGAAGATGCCTTCAGCGAAAGCCCCTTGCGCGAGGTCGAGCAGTCGCGTGATGGCGCAGGAGATCAGTGGATCACGCTGGTGAACATCCGGCGCTGAAGAGCGAAACTGCTGAAGCGGTGAAGACTGACCGCGACCGATCCGAGTCGGCCACCCTCAGAAGAAGCTGGCGAAGAGAACCAAAATCCGGTCGGCCACCGTCTTGTCGGCGAGCGTCCGGCGCAGGTCGAAGAGCCGCGTGCCGAGCTTGGCGTCGTCGAAGTACGCGATCGTGTCGACGGCGGCGATCCGCAGCTCGGTCGGCGCGCTCTCGTCCGCGATCATCGCGAAGAGCTGCTCCGCGATCGCGCGTGCGACCGCGGCGTCCGCCTGCTTGATCACACCGCGCAGCGCGTCGATCAGGCAGAGCTTGGCACGCAGCGTCGTCGGTGGACCGCGCTCTTCGACCGGCGCCGCGGCGAGTGCTTCGGCGAGCGGCTTCGCGACCACTCCACCGAGCGACTGGATGTCCGTGGCCGCGAACTCGCTGAGGTAGGTGCGCTCGCTGCCGCGCCGATCTTCGGTGGTTCCGGCGTGCAGGATGCGCTGGATGAAGCGCGGTGCGTCTTCGCCGCCGCCGACGAACTTGAGGCCACCCAGCAGGTTGGCCTGATCGCTGCCGGAGAGCGTCGCGTCCTCGAGCCGACCACGCACGATCCTGGCCGCTGCCGGATCCCGCAGGATCTCGCAAGTGAAGGTGATCGCCTCGGTCAGTGCCGTCCCGTAGCCGCTGGTCAGTCGCTCGATCCAGGGTGCGAGGGTCTCGCGTCGACCGCGCCGGCAGAGCTGCTCGACCGCCACTTGGCTCACGATCGGATCCGCGTCCGCCGCGAGCCGGGTGAGCAGGCCGTCGACCGCAGCGTCCGCGCGCGTGCCCACGCCGCTACCGAGCGCGATCGCGAGCTGCTTGCGGACCTCGCCGACCGGGTTGGTCGCCAGCACCCGCGCCTGCTCCGGCGGAAGTAACGCCCCGGCATCGCGCCAGAGCGTCACCCCTTCGAGGACGCGTGTCGGGTCGCCGCTCGCGAGCTCCTCGAGCGCTGCCGCTCGGCCACGCTCATCACCGAGCGCCAGCAGCGCGAAGATCGCGTTCTGCCGGATGCGGCGGTTGGCGGCTTGCAGGTGGCGGGCCGCCGCGTCGGCGCAGCCGAGCAGCTTGCGACGACCCACCTCCTGGAGGAACGGCAGCACCTGCAGGTCGTTGATCTCGTCGAGGAAGCCGTTCATCGCGTCGCTATCTCCGAGATCGTCGCTGCGCATCACCTCCTGCATCGCGACGTGGCGCACCTCACTGCGCGGATCGGCGCTGAGACGGATGAGGAGATCCTGGATCGCGTCGCTGCGCGGGTACTTCGCCACCGCACGGATCGCGGCGATCTGGAGCACATCGGCGTTGGCCGGCGGCGACTCGGCGGTCTGCATCAGGAGGCGAAGCGCACTCGGATCCTGGAGGAGTGCGAGCGAGTCGATCTGCCGTTGCGCCAGGAGCGGCGAGCCGACCACGATCTTCTCGAACCGCTCCATGAGGCGATTCGCAAGCGCCGCCCGGTCAGCCGGCAGATGCCGCGTCGTCCAGTAGAAGATGTCGGGCGGGCCCCACTCGATGCGCGCCACGGTGCGCTCGATCGGATCGGCGAGGACCGACGGCGCTAGTGCCGCGATCGGAGGCTGCACGAGTGGTAGCTGATTCGCGAACGAGTAGGGCTCGAGCTCGGCGACCGCGCGACCGTCGGTGGCGCGTTTCGGCCAGACGGAGTAGAGCACGAGCACCGCCAGGGCGGCGACCACGAGGAGGAGCGGTAGGCGGCGTCTCATGAGCGAAGTTGCATCGTAGACTGCGGACCGGGACACTCGCCTGGAGCCTCCTCTCGCGATTGCCTCAGAGGCACGACCTTCGATGATCCGATCACCGCTTTGCTCCGCGCTGTTCGCCTCGATCCTGCTTGCAGCTCCAGCAACGGTTGCGCCGCAGGTGCCGCCGGCTGCACCAATCGCGCCTGCCCCTGCCGCCGAGGAGCTGACGCCGGCCGAGCTCGAATGGCAGAAGATCACCGACGACCTCACCCCGAAGCTGGTACGGTTCCGGGGACTCCCGGAAGAGGAGCGGCGCAAGCAGACGTTCCGCGCGGAGCTTGCACGGATCGGCGAGTTCGTCCGGAAGTACCAGGCGCTCGAACCCGATATGGCGGCGTCGGCTCGCGTCTACATGGCCACCGAGCTGCTCTGGAGGGCGCTGCGGCGCAATCGCGAGGCGGTGGAGGTGCTGCGCGAGGTCGCGCGCGGGGCGAAGGGGGCTTTCGTCGCCGGCTACGGCGCGCTGCACGCCGGTGAGATCCTGCTCGAGCTGGGGGACGAGACGGCACTCAAGGAGCTGCGCGAGATCTACGTCGCCCGGCCCGACCACGACCCGCTCTTCGTCGATCTCCTCGACGCTCTTTGCCGGCACGTCCGGCTTCAGCCGGGACGGCCCTTTCCGACGCTCGCGCTGGTCGACCTCACCGGGCGCGCCATCGACCTGGCGGCGCTGCGCGGCAAGGTCACCGTCGTCCTC
>CAYRQC010000229.1:0-4636 GCA_964426265.1 uncultured Phycisphaerales bacterium
ACGAGCCACCGCGGGAGCCGCAAGCGCCACCGCGACCGCCGCCGGATGCCGTCCGACCAGGAGGTGGCGACCGAGCGCATCGATCGCCCGCGTCGCTTCGAGCGGCGCGATCACGAAGGTGACCGCCAGCTTCTTCCGCTCCGCACCCTTCGCGGGATAGAGCGTCCGGTGCGCAACCACGAAGCTCCACGTGATCGCCGTCACCAGCAGCACCAAGGCTCCCACCAGCCACGGCCACGCCCGCTCGAGCCCACCACGCCACGCCTGCCACGGCAGCACGGCGAAGAAGAGCAGGAAGAGCGCATTCGCGAGCAGCCGGAGCGGCGCGGCGGCGCGACCGAAGCTCGCCACCGTCGCTCGCACCGCATCGACGTCGAGCGCCTCCACCGTCGGCGCTCCGGTCGGGCGCTCGCACACGTGGATCGAGCCGAGCGGCGGCAGCAGCGGAGCCATCACCAGCCCGGACCGCTCGCTCCCGAGCAGCTCCGCCGGCGACCGCACCCGGAAGCGCCGCCCGAGCCACGAGCTGAAGACCAGCGCGCCGCGCGGGACGATCAGCGTCGCTTCCCAGAGATAGAGCAGCGCCACCAGCAGGAGCAGCTCATCGACCGGGCTCACGCGCGCCTCGGTGGCGCGATCACGGAGTTCGCGAACGCGAGCGCCGGCCGGTGATCCACTTCCAGACGCCGCCGATACCCGCCAACACCGCGACCGCGATGAACTTCGCGAACTTGAGCAGCTTGCCCAAGAGCCCGGTCTTCCACGCGAGCGCCGCCGCGCCGCCGGTCACCAGGGCGGTGAGCCCGATCTCCGAGATCGGGTCGCCTTGCTTCACCTCCTGGTAGCTCTCGCCGCTCGTGAACGAGAGCTTGGCGAGCAGCGCACGGAACTCGGGCAGCGCGTCGTTGAAGTCCTCGGGCACGCAGACCAGCGTCGCACCCACGTAGCCGAGCCGCGCCAGCAGCCGCACCTCGTAGTTGATCGCCTCGACACCGTGGCTGTCGTGCAACCGCAGACCCCACTCGAGGTTGTGGCTCTTCTCGTCGTAGTGCGGTGGCACCGACCAGCCGACCACGGTGAGCTCGTCGAGCTTGAGACGGCGCCGCTCCTCGTTGCCCGCGGCGGCCAGCTCGCGCTTCTGATCGAGCATCGCGCCGGCGTCGAGATCGTCCTTCTCGTCGTCCTTGATGTGGCCATCACCGCGGACGTATTCGAAGGTGACCCACCAGCCGCTCCGATCGGACCAGAGGATGCCGATCTCGGCACCACCCACCAGGTTGCCGGTGGCGCGCAGCAGTCGCGCACTCCCCTCCTTGTCGGTGGCCGCGATTCCATCGGTCAGCTCGATGCGCGCGATCGAGCCGAGCTGCGCGCTGCCCGGCCCTTCGTTCCACTGGATCCCTGGATCGATCGAGAGGCGCAGCTCCTTCGGGGTGATCTGCGGCTCCAGGTCGGGCGACGAGCGCTCCACCTCGGACGAGGAGGGGTCGGGAGGTTCAGGATCCTGCATGGCCGGCGCGGAACGGGGCCACTCGGCAAAAGTGGCGACGCACGCGACCGCAAAGTTGGCGGCGAGCAGACCGTCACGACCGCGTAGTGCCATCATCGGGCACCCTCCTTCCCGAATCGGCGCCCTTCGAGCCAGAGATCGTGGGCACGCGCCTCGACCGGCACGATCTCGAGAATCCGGCCGCGTTCGACCAATACACACTCCTCCGCGAGATTCACCGTGGGGCAAATGTGGCGCGGGAAGAGGTGGAGCATCGAGCCGCGCTCCGGCCGCGGCCCGTGATGGACGTCGAACGGCAGATGCTCCTCGCTCGGCCGGCAGGCGATCAGCTCCGGATGGTCGAGCGCGATGGCGGCGGGATCGCCCGCCTCGGCGGCGATCGACTTGGACCCGGCGTCACAGGTGATGCGAGTCGGACCAGGCCAGCTCACCACCCGCGCGAGCACGACCGCCGCCGGTGCGAGATCGAGCTCGGGGCACTCGCTCGCCGAGCGCTGGTCGTGGAAGACGACGGTGCCCGCCGAGACCTGATGGCGTGGGCCCGAGGTCACGCGGAACGGTCCGTAATCGAGCGCCGGCTGCAGCGTCGGCGTGCCGCTCGTGATGACCTCGCGCACCGTGACTCCGGCCGCGGCCAGCGCCGCGAGCAGCTCCATCAGCCGGTCGTAGATCGCATGCGCCTTGGCGCGGCGGGTCGCGTAGTCGATGTCGTGGAGATGGCCGTCGTAGAAGTGGACGCCGCGAAAACGGGCACCGGCGCGCCGCGCGATCGCGACGATCAGCGGCACGGCATCCGCGCCGATCCCGGTGCGATCCATGCCGGGATTCACGTCGACGAAGAGGTCGAGGACCCGGTCGATGGCATCGACGTCCGGCGCGGCCTCGACGAGCAGCGAGACGCGCGACTCCGCGTGCTCATGCGCCAGCGCCGCGAGCCGCTCGCGCGCCGGCCCGACCAGCGGATAGGCAACCAGCAGATCGCCGTCGCGGACGTTGCTCTCGCGCAACACGCGCAACGCGAGCGCCGCTTCCCGTGTCGTCGCGCACTTGAATTTCGTGACGCCAGCGGCGACCAGCTCGCGCCAGACCGCAGCCGTCTTGGTGGTCTTCAAGTGCGGCCGCCAGCGCCGCGGATCACCACAGCGCGCGACGATCGCCGCGATGTTCGCGCGCACGGCCGCGCGATCGACCAGCAGCGCCGGCGAGAGCAGACGGGCCAGGTCGGCGGCGGGCAGGTGAAAGCCGGCGGCGGTGATCGGGCTCGTCACCGGACTCATCTTCGAGCTCATCGCAAGATCCTCCGTTCCACGAGCGCGCGGCGCAGCGATGCCGCGTCGGTGAAGCGCAGCGCCGGCATGCCGATCCGCGCGGCGGCCGCGACGTTCTTCTCGACATCATCGACGAAGAGGCAGTCGCGCGGCAGCCGCTCGAGCGTACGCGTCGCGTGGAGGAACGCCTCGACGTCGGGTTTGCGGTGCCGCGTGTCGCACGAGACGAAGCTCCAGTCGGCGAAGCGCGACAGCGCGAGGCGCGCCTCGATCCGGCGGTACCAGATCGGGTAGTTGCTGAGCAACTGCGGCCGCAGCCCAGCCGCCGCCAGCTCCGCAAGCAATGGCTCGATCCCTTCGAGAAAACGGAAGGAGTCGTCGAAGGCGCGCAGCAGCGCCGCCTGGTCGTAGGCGCGTCCATCGGCGAAGAAGCGCGGGAGAAACTCCGCCTCAGTGAGATCGGCCAGCTCGAACTCGATCCACGCCGTCGGATGCTTGGTGCGCAAGATCTCGGCGAGCGGCATCTGCAGCGCGCGCGGCACTTCGTCGTAGAACGGGTCGTGGACGAGCGTGCCCATGACGTCGAAGAGGAGCGTGGGGCGGTCGGCCATGGCGCGATCGTAAGCTCCGCCCGCCGCGGACGTCGACGACGAGGAAAGCCGATCGCGATGCCACGAAACCTCCTGCGCACCCTCCTGCTCGTCACCACTGCCGTGCTGGCCGCGGGCTGCTGCTGCATCGGCCTCGGCTACCGGAACGTCGCGCGGATCGACGAGCAGTGGCGCGAGGAGCAACGCGACTGGCTCGACTTCGACGCGCTCCTGCGCACCCGCTGCGCCGACCAGGGGATCCCGGCGCTTGCGCTCCAGGTGGTCGATGCGGACGAGATCCTCTGGGAGAGTGGCGTGATCCGGACGTCGCCACCCGATTCCACGGCACCGCCCGAGTACGGCATCGCGCGCAGCGACATCGCCTGGCGCGCCGGCTCGGTCAGCAAGATGTTCACCGATCTCGCCGTGATGCAGCTCGTCGAGCAGGGGAAGCTCGACCTCGACGCGCCGGTGACCCGCTGGCTCCCCGACTTCGCGCCGAGCAACCCGTTCGGCGGCGTGATCACGCTGCGCCAGCTCATGGCTCACCGCTCCGGCCTCGTGCGCGAGCCCCCCATCGGCAGCTACTTCGACGCCTCGACCCCCTCGCTCGCCGCGACCATCGCGAGCCTGAACGCGACAACACTCGTCTACGAGCCGGGAACGCGCACCAAGTACAGCAACGCCGGGATCTCGGTGGTCGGACGCGTCGTCGAGGTGGTCACCGGCCGCCCGTTCGCTGACGCAGTCCGCGAACGCGTCCTGCTCCCGATGGGGCTGCAGCACAGCTACTTCGAGCGCAGCTCGGAGGTCGCGTCGGTCAGTTGGCCGGCGTCGATGTGGAGCTACCACGTCGAGCCGTTTGCGGCGCCGACCTTCGAGCTCGGGATCGCCCCAGCCGGCAGCCTCTACTCCCCTATCGGCGATCTCGCCCACGCGACGCAGCTCTTCCTGCGCGGCGGCGCGGGGATCGTGAGCCCGGCGTCGCTCGCGGAGATGTGGCGGCCGCAGCTGGTCGCGGAGGGCTCCGACAGCGGCTTCGGTTTCGGCTTCATGATCGACCGCTTCGACGGCCACCGGCGCGTGAGCCATGACGGCGCGATCTACGGCTACTCGACGCAGCTCGCACTGTTGCCCGACGAGCAGATCGGTGTCGTGGCGGTTGCCTCCATGGACTGCGCGCATGGCCTGCTCCAATCGCTCGTCGAGAAGGCCCTGCGGATCGCCCTCTGCCGCAAGCACGGCCAGCCGGTGGTGCCAGAGCTACC
>CAYRQC010000230.1:0-24848 GCA_964426265.1 uncultured Phycisphaerales bacterium
CGAAGGCGAAGCTGACGTCGACATCCAGATGGTGATCCGCAACCTGTCTGCGAACGCCGATCGCGCCCGGGCTCTCTTGCCGACGCTCGCGCCGAAGGTCGCCGCCTCCACGCGCATGTGCGGATGCGGCGATGCTTGCCGCTTCGCGATCATCACGGCACCCGAGCGCCAACCGGCCGCCACGAAGGCCAAGCTTGCGCACGTGCTGCCGCGCTACTTCGGAGCACAGAGGAAGCGCTCCTGAGGTGCGATTGCGTGAGCGAAAGCATCTGCATGAGGGCGTCGCGGCTGGCACGCTCGAGCTCGTGGTTCCTTGATTCAACGGCTTTCGTGTCAATGACTTACCGCCGTTGACCAGGATCGACGCAGCGCGCGAGCCAGCCGGGTCTGGATGGCACAGTCTTTGTTGAACGAGGTGTCGAACCCCGAGGCCAGCGAAGAGCGGCCTCTCGATCGGATCAAGTACAGGCCAGCCCGGTCTCCTTTGCGGCACTCGGGCCGGTTTTCGCCCCTCGGGGTTTCTCTGAAACCAATCCTCCTGAGACGCTCATCTCGGGAGATCCCCCGGTCGGAAGGGGCCGTGCGCGGAAGTCGTCGTACACGGCCCCTCCCGATTTTTCGGGTGCAACCGTCCTGGACTGAGCGTCGTCTCATGCGCCTCGTCGACCTCGCGACCTGATGGCGCGACTCGGTCGCAGTCGAACGGGTGACGGGTCCCGGGAGTAGGGTGCCCGTCACGGACGAAACAGCGCATCAAGGAGAAGTGGCGCATGCGACTCGGACAGACTCCCTTCGCGGCCTGGATGGTGGTGTTTGCAACGGCCCCGGCGGTGGCGGCGCAAGACTCACTGGCCGATCGCTACCCCGCCGACGCGATCCTCTACGTCTCGATCGACACCAATCGGCTGGTCAACGGTGCCATGAACCTCGATCTCGTCAAGCTGGTCGACGAGGTGTCGATCCAGGAGTTCTTGAAGCCGCTGGCGCGCGAGGCAGACATCGAGGTCTCGACGCACGGGTTGCGCGCACTGCTCGACGCGGTTCCGTGGCGCCAGTTCGTCGATGGTCGGATCGAGATCGCGGCGCGCGGCATCCAGGTGCAGTGCGGTGACACGACCATCGACCTGTCGCCGTCGCATCCGCTCGATGCCAAAACGCTGAATCGGATGGGACAAATCGTCGATGCGCTCCAGAGCGGCGGCCCGGGTGCCGTGAGCATGTCGGTCGACATCGTCGCGAGCGTTGATGCAGGCGACGGTTTCGGAGCCTGGTTCGAGGGAATGCTGAAGAACGTCGGGCAGGCGGGGGCCGCTGCCCACACCGAGGCGTGCCGCGTCGGTGGACGCGATGCGACCCGCATCTCCTTCTCGCTTGACCATGACGCGCCGATGCAGGTGGCCTACTTCCTGCGCGACGGCAAGCGCTGGTGGTTCGCTGGATCGTCGGCGACGCTCGAGGGTTGCCTTGCCGGTCACGGTCAGCAGACGCTCGCACACAATGCGCAGTTCCAGAAGAGTCGGGCGTTGGTCAGCAGTGGCGATTCGGCGGTGATGGCCTATCTCAACGTCGCCAACGTCGCTCGCATGTTCGAGCGCTTCGTTCCGCCGATCGTGAAGGAAGAGCTCGACCTCTTCGGCATCTCGTCGATCGAGTCGGTGGGGGTGGCGAGCAGCTTCGTCGAGGGTGGCGTACGCGACTCGATCGCCCTCAGCTACAACGCGCCACCGACCGGGCTGGTGTCGTTGCTCGATTGTGTTGATGGTGGTTTCGACTACCTCAAGGTCGCGCCGGCCGAAACCGGTTTCTACTTGGGCGCGCGGATCGATCCGGAGACCTTCGTCGACAAGCTGCTCGCGGTTTCTGAGCAGATCGCGCCTGGATCCGCGGGTGGTCTCGAGCGGGCACTCGGGCAAGCCGACCGCCAGCTCGGCATGAGCGTTCGTGAAGAGCTGCTCCCGGCGTTTGGCGATGAGATCGGGATCTTCCTGACGCCGCCGGGCGCCGGTGGAATGTTGCCCGACGGCATGGCCATGCTCGAGATCGGCGATCACGAACAGTTCTGCAAGCTGGTCGCCAAGCTGCGCGAGCATCTGGGCCTCTTGGGCATGCAGCCGACCGATGCGAAGGGGCTCCCCGAAGGCGTCACCGGCTTCACGATCACGCCCCCGAACTCGCCGGTCCAGCCGGCCTTCGCTGTGACGAAAAACGCGCTCTGCGTGGCGCCGAACGTCGTGTCACTCAAGAAGGCGCTGCGCGCGATGAACGGCGGCCTCGCCACTTGTGCCACGGACAACCCGAGCTTGAAACACGTCCTGACCGGGCTCACCGGCAAGCCGTCGGCGGACGGACTGTCGCTACTCGCCTTCGTCGACCTCGCGCAGCTCGTCTCGCTTGGCTACCAGTTCCTGCCGATGGTTGCCGGTCCGATCCAGGAGCAGACCGGTGGCAAGCTCGACCTGGCCGCGCTGCCGGAGGCCGATGTGATCACGAGCCACTTCAGCGGCATCGGGATTGCCGGCCGCTCCGACCAGCATGGGCTCGAGCTCAGTATCTTCACGCCATTCGGCGTGCTTCCCGCGATGGCGGCGGCAGCTGCCATCCACCACTTGCGGTCGGGTGGCATGGCGATGCTGCACGGTCGCGGTCAACCGGATCACGCGGTTCCTGCGCCGGTTCCAGCCGAATCGGTTGCGGCAGGAGGGCGCACCAAGTCGCTCGCCGACCTCTTCAGCAACCTGGAAAAGGCGACCGGCGCGACGATCAGCTTCCCGGACGATCTCGCCGAGGTGCAGGTCGGCTACAGCGCACGCAGCGGGGACCTCGCGACGATCCTCGATGATCTCGCGCGACTCGTCGGCTTCCGCTACGAGATGCACAAGATCGATGGCGAGACGTTCGTCGAGGTGTCGAGCGGCTGAGAGGCTGCTTCGGCAGACCCTGCAACGTTGGTCGTTGATCTCGTTCGCTCCGCGTCGCTGGATCCGTTGCCGGATCAGGAGACGCGGAGCGAACTCTTTTCGTTCGTTTGCATCACGTCCATGCGTCGATATCGAGAGCCTCGGAGAGGCTTGCCGTGGCGCTCGAACACCGTGTCTTGATCTTTGTCTATCGCCGCCGGAGTGGCGGTATCGAGTACCTGTTCGAGCGCCGTCACCCGACCGAGGAGTTCGCCTGGACGCCGATTCCGGCCGAGGTCGGGCCGACCGACTCGCTCGAAAGCGCAGTCCGCCGCAGCATGGAGGTCGATTGGCAGGCCCCCCCTCCTGAACGGCTCCTCGACCTCAAGGTCTGCGGCCACTTGAGCGTCGGAGACCTTGACCTGGTCGACTGGGGTGTCGGCTACGGCGTACGTCCGTTGTGGGAGCCGCGCGAACGGCTCTCTCCCATGCGCGCGGAGCTGATCTGGCGATCGCTGCCTGTGGCGCTCGGGCTGCTCGAGAACGAGTCGACCCGTCGCGCGCTGTTTCGCCTCCACCTGGAGGCGGCGAGCTAGTCGTCAGCGACGGGCGCATTGCGCAGGCGTGGTCGCCGCGGAAGATTGCCGCCGGACGTGCGTCGGAGTGGGCGGTCCCGGAGCCTGGAATGGACGCGGCGCGCAAGCAGCTCGAACGCCGATCACGGCGAGCACGCAGGAACGAGTCGGGGATCGTGTTGATCCTGGCGATGTTCGTCGTGCTCGTCCTCCTCGTGATCGTCCCGCAGTTCCGGTTCAGCGCGCACGTCGAGCGCGAGCTGGCGATGAACGACGTCCTCGACCTGCAGATGGAGCAGCTGGCGCGCGCCGGGATCATGCGGACGCAAGCAGCATTGCTCCTCGACCTCGAGGAGGACACCTCGAGTGAAGACGAGCAGGACCCGGCCGGTAATGGCGGGCTCGATGGCGGCGCGGGCGGCGCCGGTGGCGCCGGCGGTGGAAGCGGCGCGGGCTCGGGATCCGGTGGGGCAGCCGACGCCACCGGCGGGGCCGGGAATCACGTCGACTCGCTCGAGGAGCCGTGGGCGACCGGCCATCTCGACTTCACGCTTGGCGAGGAGGCCAATCTAAAGACGAAGATCGTCGTCACCGACGAGGACTCGAAGTTGAACGTCCTCCTGCTTTGTACCGAGGACGACGACTATCGTCGCGAGTGGCGCGGCCGCTTCGAGCGGTGCATCGATCTCATGCGCGATGGCCAGACCGACGACCTCGCGGTGAGCGACGCGGCGAGCCTGCTCGACCGGATGGAAGGCTGGATGCACGGCGAGCGGGACGGCGACGAGCTCGCCGACCCTCCGCTCGCGACGGGCGACTGGCAGAAGATCGTCCAACGCCCGACGCATGCGCCGCTATCACTCGCCGAGTTCTGCCTGGTTGGCGGATTGCCGCCGCGCTTGCTCCATGGATTTCCGGTCGGCGAAGGCGACGACGAGAAGTGGTTGCCCGGCTTGAGTCAGGCGCTGACGGTCTGGTCGAACGTCGAGTACAAGGAGAAGCAGTCGGAAGAGGACGAACCGCCGGCTGACGTCTCCAACGATCAACGGGTCCGTCCGCCTCCGCAGGGGGTCAACAACGGCCGCGTCAACGTGAACACGGCGCCGGTCTACGTGCTGAAGAGCCTCTTCCCCGACTCCGACGTGCCCTACTCAGCGTGGGATGAGTACGACGAGTTTCGTCGCGATCAGCTCGAGGAGATTCGTAAGCGTCAAGAAGATCGCGCGCGCGGCATCGGTGACGAGGAGAGCGATCGGGAGAAGAAGGACCCCGGGGACGACGACAGCCCCGCGAAGTACCCATTCAAGACGATCGACGACCTGCGCAAGGTCGATGGGTTCAGTGCTGGCGACAGCTCGATTCCGCCGGCCAAGTGGGACAAGCTCGCGTCACTGCTTGCGGTCGAGAGCAACGTCTTCACGATCACCGTGATCGTCGCAACGCTCGATCCGCCACGCCGCTACTACGCCGCCCGCGCCGTGGTCTGGCGGCGAGCTCAGGGTGGCGAGTCCGCCGAGTGCCTCCCCATCGTCCCGTTCGAGCGCATGCCGTTGAGCGCGGTCGACCTCCGGGACTTCGCCAAGGAGCTCGAGGACGAGGAGGGGTACTCGTACCGGTAGGCGCCGCGAACCTGGCGAAGGGAGGGGTTTCTGCTCCGGCTGTGAGGCAGCTATCGTCCCCCGGTTTCGCTGAACCCGCTCATGCGCACCCCACTGATCGCCGGAAACCTGAAGATGAACCTCGACCGCGCTGCGGTCGTGGCGCTCGTCCGCGAGCTGCGCGAAAAGGTGCCGGCACTGCGTGTCACCCGAGGTGTCGAGGTGGGCGTCGCCCCCCCGTTCCCGTATCTCGAAGCAGCCCACGGCCTTCTGCGCGGAAGCTCGATCTGGGTGGCCGGGCAGAACTTGTCGGCCGAGAAGTTCGGGGCCTTCACGGGGGAGGTCTCGGCGGAGATGCTCGCCGACGTCGGTTGCTCCCACGTGATCGTGGGCCACTCCGAGCGGCGCCGGCTGATGGGGGAAGCGAGCGATCTGGTCGGTCGCAAGGTCGCTGCTGCGCTGGCAGCAGGGCTCGCTCCGATTCTCTGCGTGGGCGAGACCCTGGCTGAGCGCAAGGCGGGCCGGATCGAGGCAGTGGTGCTCGAGCAGCTCGACGCCGGCCTGCGTGGCCTCACGGAACCGCAGGTGCAGCCCCTGGTGATCGCCTACGAGCCAGTCTGGGCGATCGGCACGGGGGTGAACGCCACCGCCCCACAGGTGGGCGAGGCGCACGCCCTGATCCGGGCTTGGCTCGCTCACCGGTTCTCGAACCAGTTCTCGGCTGCCGTGCGGATCCTGTACGGTGGCTCGGTGAAGGCGCAGAATGCTGGCGAGCTGCTCGCCGTCGAAGAGGTCGACGGCGCGCTCGTGGGTGGGGCGGCTCTCACCGCAGGCTCTTTCCTCGAGATCATTGCCGCGTGCCCGATCCGGGCGCGCTGACGAGGTGTGATTCCATGACGGTGCTCTTTGCGACGTTGCTCTTTTCATTCGCCGGCGTCATGCACGGGCTGCTCTGGCTCCTGCTGATCGTCACGATGTTCCTGCTCATCGGTGTCATCTTGCTCCAAGAAGGCAAGGGCGGTGGGCTCGCCGAAGCGTTCGGTGGCGCCGGTGCCGAAACCTTCGGCGTCAAGGCGCACGGCATCAACAAGTTCACCGCGCTGGTCGGTGGCGTCTTCCTGCTCCTTTGCGTCGTGCTGGCGAAGTTCAAGGTCGAGCCCGATGCAACGCCGCTCAATCCGGACTACAAGCCACCGGTCCAGCGCAACAACGATCCGGGATCGATTGACCCGATGGAGAACGACATCCCCTCGACTCCGCTGGAAAATGGAGCGGGTGACGGATCGGGCGCGGGCGCGGGCACGCCACCAGCGAGCAGCGGTGCGGGCGGTACGCCGCCGGCATCCGGCGGGGTACCCGATCAAAAGTGATCCCTCCTGCGTGATCGAAGGGCTGCTGGGAGAGTGCACTCGTGGATGCTTCTGAAGTCCGCCGGCTGCTCGAAGAGACGCAGGCGCTGCTCACCGGCCACTTTCTCCTCAGCTCCGGCAAGCACAGCGACAAGTACTTCCAGTGCGCACGGGTGCTGGCCTCCCCGGCTCGCGCCTCGTTGCTGGGCGCCGGCATCGGCAGCCGTTGGGCCGAGGAGACGATCGACTTGGTCGTCGGTCCGGCAATCGGCGGAATCCTGATCGCGCACGAAGTCGCCCGCTATCTCGGGACACCCGGCTACTACACCGAACGCGAGGCGGGGAAGATGACCCTCCGTCGCGGTTTCGCGCTGGAGCCTGGAACGCGGGTGCTGGTGGTCGAGGATGTCGTGACGACCGGCGGTTCGGCGCAGGAGGTGATCGACCTCATCGTGAGCCACGGACTGGAGGTCGTCGGCGTGAGCTCGATCGTCTGGCGTTCGCCCGAACCGAACGCAAGCTCGCCGTTCGGGGACCTGCGGTTCCGCCCACTGTTGACGTTGCCCACCGAGGCGTGGGATCCACCGGAGTGTCCGCAGTGCAAGCAGGGCAAGCCGGTCTACAAGCCGGGCAGCCGCGCCCAGCCGCCCGTCGTCAACGCCCAAGCCGGAAAGTGAGACGATGCTCGCGAGCATGACCGGATTCGGCCGCGCCGCGAGCCGCGGCCGGGGTCCGCGCCTGCTCTGCGAGGTGCGTTCGGTCAACCACCGCTTCCTCGCCACGAAGATCCGGTTGCCGAGTGCGCTCCAGCAGCTCGAGCCATGGGTCGAGCAGCGGGTGCAGTCGCGGCTCCATCGCGGGTCGGTGGAAATCGCCGTCTTCTGGCGCGACGCCGGCGCGCGCCTGGCGTCGTACCTCGACGCGAAGGTGGCCGACCACTACCTCGAACAGCTCCGCGCCTACTCGAAGAAGCGCCGGCTCACGGCCGAATTGCGGGTCGAGGCGCTGCTCGCTCTCCCGGGGGTGTTGGCTCCCGCCGACCCGGATGCCATCTCCGCGGACTTCAAGCCCGAGCTGCAGAAGGTGATTGACGCCGCGCTCGACGCCTTGGTGGCGATGCGGCAGCGGGAGGGGGAACGGCTTGCCGTGGTGTTGCGCCGTGAGGTGAAGCGGATCCAGCAGTGCGCGGCCACCATCCAGGAGCGCGTCCCGGAGACGGTGACGGGCTATCAGCGCCGGCTCGCGGAGCGGATCGCGGTGCTGCTGAGCTCGCAGTCGGTCACTCCCGACCCGGCGATCCTGGCACGGGAGGTGGCGATTTTTGCCGATCGCTCCGACGTGACCGAGGAGTTGGACCGGCTCAAGAGTCACGAAGCGGAGTTCGAAAAGCTCCTCTCGAAGAGCGGGCCGATCGGTCGCGAGTTCGAGTTCCTGCTTCAGGAGATGGGCCGCGAAGTGCAGACGATCGGAAGCAAGCTGCAGGATCCGGAGCTGCTCTCCCGGGTGAGGGAGGCGAAGGCGAGCGTCGAGAAGCTCCGGGAGCAGGTGGCGAACATCGAGTGAGCGAAATCCGCACCGATACTGGTGTGCCCCCGACCCGACGGCCGTTTCGGGGCGGCTTGGCCGTGCTCTCAGGGCCGTCCGGCTCAGGCAAGACCTCGATCTGCAAGGCGCTACTCGAGGATCCCCGCGTCGAGCTCTCGATCAGTGCGACGACCCGCAAGCCGCGCGTCGGCGAGCAGCACGGAGTCGACTACTGGTACTACTCGAAGGAGCAGTTCCAGCGGATGGTCGCGAGCGGCGACTTCGTCGAGTGGGCGGAGGTCTACGGCAACTACTACGGGACGTTGCGTGCACCGCTCGAGACGGCGAGCCGGCGGACCGAGCGGCTGATGCTGCTCGACATCGACGTGCAAGGCGCCGCCCAGCTCCGCAAGCAGGGGATTCGCGCCCTCTCGCTCTTCGTCGCACCACCTTCGATGGACGAGCTGCGCCGACGTCTCTCGACCCGAGGTACCGACTCGCCGGAGGTCATCGCACAGCGCCTGCGCTGGGCCGAAAGTGAGATGGCGCAGCGCGATCAATACGACCACGTCCTGGTGAACTCGCAGTTGGACGCGACCATCGCGATGGCGCGGGCGCTGCTCGGCCTCTAGCATGCCCCGCGGTTGGGCGGCCCGGGGAGGGGGGCAGAGTGTATCTGCCCCGCGAGGCCGTTCGCTGCGAGTGCACCCGTGGCGAGCGAGCGTTCCAAAGAGCTGGCGGCGTTGGCCTGGATTGGCGCGGGCATCTTCATGCTCGCGGCGATGCTGTCGTATGAAGAGGTCGTCAAGTCGGCCGACCGCTGGGACAACGTTTGCGGGCATTTCGGTTTCGTGCTCGCGCGTGCGCTGCTCGGCCAGCTCGGCTTCGCGGCGTACTTGATCCCGATCGCGCTGATCGGCGAAGGGGTGCGCCTTTTCGGGCGGTTCGCCGCACGGCCGATCGCGTTGCGGGCGGTGGGCATCCTCCTCTTCATGCCGATGCTTGCGGCGGTGCTGAACGACGCGCTTGGTGGTCACAGCACGCGGATCCCCGATCCCGGTGGCGACGTCGGCATCGTGCTCGCGCGGCTCCTGAAGCACGAAGGGGGGCTCGGGCTGTTCGGCGGCCGCATTGCGATGGCGGTGCTGTTGCTGATCACCTTCGTCTTGTATGCGGATCTCCTCTACTCGCGCTCGGCGCTGAACGCGTTGCAATGGGTCGAGCGGCGCGGCGGCGTCGCTCGGCTCTTCGGATTCGGCGGCCGATCGGCGGAGGTCCCCAGCCGTTCGGCGAAGCGCGAGCGTGGCGATGAGCGCGCGGCGTCCGACGCCAGCGAGCCGGTCGCCTCGTCGAATGCCGAGCTGGACGCCGACCTCGCCCGCTCGCTCGAGTCGGATCGCGCGGTGCCGGCCGCTGAGCGTGTGCCGCCAGGCGCGCCGAAGCGGCGTCCAAAGCGACGGGCTGCATCGGTTGGCGCGGCGGTCGACGCGGCCGTCGCGAGCGACGACTTCGTCGCCGATGAGGAGACGCAAGAAACGGTCGACGACGAAGTCGACCTCGCACCGCGCACGTCGCGTTCGAAGAAGACGGTGAAGTCGACCGTTATTTCGGAGGTCGACGCAGCTGCGGGCGGCGCAGACGCCGGGAACGACGAGGGGATGGACGACGGGGCTGGAGACGACGAGTCTCGGGGCGACGACCAGGCAGATGACGACGCCGGGCAGGTTGCTGCACGCGCCGCCGAGTCGACTGCTGTGGAGCCCTCCGCGACGCCGGCGGTGGGTGACGACGAGTCGGAGGCGCCGCCCTCGCCGATCGCGACGCCCATCCCGGCCATGGTGGCTCCGCGCAAGGCGCAGTTGCCCATCAAGTCCACGTTGATCGAGCCGCCCGAGCCGCCGCTGATCCGCCCCAACGCGCCCTACCAGTTCCCGCCCTACCAGTTGCTCGATCCGCCGGAACGCGAGAGCGGTGGCGACTTCATCAAGTTCACCGAGGAGGCGGCACGCAAGCTGACGACGGCGCTGAAGTCGTTCAAGGTCGAGGCGTGCGTCGTCGGAGTCCAGCGTGGGCCGTCGATCACGATGCTCGAGGTCGAGCTGGCGGCCGGCACGAAGCTCACGCGACTGCGCGCGCTCGAGGACGACCTGGCGATGGCGCTCGCGGCGCAGAGCGTTCGCATCGTCGCGCCGATCCCCGGCAAGTCGACCGCCGGCATCGAGATCCCGAACGATGCCCGCGAGATCGTCCGGATGTCCGAGCTCCTGCAATGGCAGGGCTGGAACCCGCAGAAGTACGCGATCCCGATCTGCCTGGGCAAGGACTCGAGCGGCGCGCCGCGCATCGAGGACCTCGCGAAGATGCCGCACCTGCTGGTTGCCGGCTCGACCGGCTCGGGCAAGTCGGTCTGCCTCAACACGCTGATCATGTCGATCCTCTTCACTCGGACGCCGGAGCAGGTGAAGCTGATCCTGATCGACCCGAAGATGGTCGAGCTGTCGTCGTTCCAGAACGTGCCGCACCTCATGTGCCCGGTCGTCACCGACATGAAGCGCGCGGCCGGCATCCTCGAGTGGGCGGTCGAGAAGATGGAGGAGCGTTACGCCCTGCTCCACAAGGTGGGCGTGCGCAACATTTACGCCTACAACAAGGTCGGGGACGAGGAGGTCAAACGGCGGCTCGGCGACGAGTTCTCGGAGGACTTCGAGACGACGCTGCCGTTCGTGGTGATCGTGATGGACGAGCTCGCCGACCTGATGCTCTCCCACGGCAAGGATGTCGAGCAGTCGATCACCCGGCTCGCGCAGAAGTCGCGCGCCGTCGGGATCCACGTGATCCTCGCGACGCAGCGACCCTCGACCAACGTGATCACCGGCCTCATCAAGGCGAACCTGCCGACCCGGATCGCCTTCCGCGTGACGAGCAAGATCGACTCGCGCGTCATCCTCGACCAGAACGGCGCTGACAAGCTGCTCGGCCAGGGCGACATGCTCTACGTGCCACCGGGCAGCGCCGATCTCTCGCGAGTCCAGGGCTGCTTCGTCACCGACCAGGAGATCCGCCAGGTCGTCGATTTCCTCGCCGACCAGGGGCCGCCGCTTTACTCGCGGGAGCTGGTGCAGAAGCACAGTGCCTCCGACAAGGATCCGTCCGAGGTCGACGACCTGTTCGACGACGCGGCCAAGTTCGTGGTGGAGACGCAGCGTGGATCGGCGTCGCTCCTGCAGCGGCGGTTCGCGATCGGCTACACGCGTGCGTCGCGATTGATCGACTTGATGGCGAATGATGGGCTGCTCGGGGACTTCAAGGGCAGCCAGGCGCGTGAGGTGCTCTGCACGAGCATGGAGGAGCTCGCTGCGCGCCGCACCGAGCAGCGACAGACGCGCGGCGTGAAGACGACGAGCAAGAGCGAACCACCGGGTGAGTCCGCCACGGCGCGAGATCCCGAGTCATCGGGACTCGACTTCGACGACGCGCTGGAGGGCGGGAACGAGGGCAGGAACGAGGAGATGAAGGCATGACGTTGGGCGCGCTGTCGTTGACCGATCGGCTTGGCGGCTGGCCGCAAGGCTGCCTGGTTTTCTTCATCTTTTTCTGGCTGCTGCTGGCGCTGCTTGGCATCCGGAACTCGCGGCTGCCGGTGCGCGTCGTCGGCTTCGCGACGTTCGTGATCGCGTCGGCGCTCTGGCTCGGGATGCACCCGGCCCAGACCGAACGGTGGCAGATCGATGCTGGCCTCCTCGGCTACTGGGGCAAGGCAGGTCTGCTGGGTCAACTCACCGGGTCGCCATCGGCCCTGAATGCGATCGGCGCGCTGCTGATCGTCTGCTCGGTCGTCGGGCTCCTCATCGCGGCCGATTGGTTGCCGTTGTTGGCGCTTGCGCCATTGGCGGAGAAGGTCGACGCGCGATGGAAGGCGTCGGCGATGGCGCGGGAATTGGTTCGCTCCCGGCAGTCGCCCGCGGCGCCGAGACCGCCGCTCCCGCTGTTGCCACCGCTACCGGCGCCCACCATGCAGCGCACCGCCACGGCGACCGTGGTTGCACCGGCGGCACCACCACCGCCAGCTCCAGCCGCTCTGGCTCCAGTCACAGCCTCGCCAGTGAACGCAGCTTCGGTGCGCGAAGTGGTTGCGGTGGAGCCATCCGCCGCCACGACGTCGGAGGTCAATGGTGAGCTCGCCGACGAAGTCGACGACGGTGTCGACGACGTGGTGGTCCAGCCAACCACGCAATGGGAGCGGTTCAAGCCGCGCGCTCGTCCCGAGGAATCTCCTGACCGCTTGCCGGTAGACAAGGGGCTGCAACGGACGCATAACACCTCGCTTTCGGAGGGCGAAAGCCGCGCTGTAGAGGTGCCACCCTCCGATGTTTCCGTCGAGGCAAGTGTTCCGGCGGCCGCGGTGTTGTCGGAGGCGTCATCGCCTTCGGACGCTGCGCCCCAGCTGGCACCCGAGCAGAAGGACGCGCCCGTGTTCGAGCACGATCGAAACCCAGAGGACCCTACGGACGAAGCAGGCGCGGCCGTTGTCGCGACGCTCGACGAGTTGCTCGAGGCGGCTTCGAACGAGCCGCCCGCCGCCAGTGCCAGCGAGACGCTCGCCCCGCGCCGAAAGAAAGCAGACGAGCCCTCCGAAGATCCGGCCGAGGAGCCGACGGAAGAGCCTGCCGAGAAGCCCGATGAAGAGGGTGAGGGTGAGGGCGAAGGCGAGGAGGGTGAGGAGGACGACGAAGAGAGCTGGGACGACGACGACGCCGAGGAGGGTGACGACAAGGAGGATTGGGAAGAGGACGACGAGAAAGAAGACGAGGACGAGAAGGAAGAAGAGGAACCGGAAGAAGACGACGAAGAGGAGGAGGAGGAGGAAGAAGAAGACGACGACGATTGGGACGAGGACGAGGACGAAGAGGAAGACGACAAGGCGAAGGACGACGAAGAGGACGAAGAAGAGGAGGGCGGTGGTTGGGACGACGACCAGAGCTCGTCGACGCAGCCCACGCCGAAGGTCACCTCACTCACCGACGAGTCGATCACCCCACCCGTCGAACCACGGGTCGCCGCAGTCGAGCTCCCCGATCGGCTGCCTGCAGTGCCCGACGCGTTGGTGCTACCTCGTGGGTTCCTGGCCGACCTTCCAGACGAAGAGCGGCAACTGCTGACGCGTGCCGTCGCGCTCCTCCTCGCGGTCGAGACGGTCTCACTCTCCAAGCTCCAGCGCGAGCTCGCCATCACGTATTACGCTGCGGCTCGCGTCTTCGAACGGCTGGAGAAGGAGGGCTTCATCGCGCCCTACTCGGGCAGCCTGGCCCGTTCGGTTCGCATCACTCGCGAAGAGTGGGACCAACGCCTCCGGGCGTGAGTCCCACGGACGAGGCGCCAGGACGTGACCCTCGCCAACAAGATCACCACCTCCCGACTGGCGCTTGCGGTGGTGCTGTTCGTGCTGCTCGATCTGCTCGGGCGCGGCGACCCGTTGCCGGGGTGGCCTCTCACGACGGTCTGCTTCGTCCTCTTCATCGTCATCACCGCGACCGACGCGCTCGACGGCTACTACGCGCGCAAGCTCGGGCAGGTCAGCGACTTCGGGCGCATCGCCGACCCCGCCGCCGACAAGGTGATCGTCTGCGGCTCGTTCGTCTTCCTCTCGGCCGTGCACTGGGGGCGCGAGATTGTTCCACCCTGGATCGTGGTTGCGATCCTCTGCCGCGAGTTCATCGTCACAGCGTTGCGCGGCTACATGGAGCGCAAGGGACACGAATTCGGTGCTGATCCGGCTGGCAAGGTGAAGATGATCGTCCAGTGCGTCACGATTCCGGTCATCCTCGGATACCGGATCGTCGATGACGGACTCTCCGACCGCTGGCCCGCGTTGCCGCGCGCGGTCTGGTGGTCGGCGGTGGTCCTGGTCTGGTTGACGCTGCTGATCACCGTCTGGAGCGGGATCGGCTACGTGCGCAAGTCGGCGATTCACCTGAGGGAGGGGTTGTGACGCAACGGACGCTGGCTGACCCTTCGACGCCGCGTCGCCAGCCGACGATGGTCGACCGCCTGAACGCGGCGGTGGTCTCTTGCTTCGGACTCGGCTACGCGCCGGTCGCGTCCGGGACGTTCGGTACGCTCGGTGGCGTTGCGCTGGTGTTGCTGCTCGAGAAGGTGGTCTGCCCGGGTCAGGGTTGGCACTTCGGCCTTGCTGCGGGCGTCGTCGCGGCGCTCATCCTGCTGCTCGGGATCGCGCTCGGCGGGTGGGCGGAACGCTATTACCAGATGAAGGATCCCAAGCCGTTCGTGATCGACGAAGTGGTGGGCTACCTGGTCGCCGTCCTGCGCTGGAAGGGGGGCACTCCAGGCGTCTCGGAGCTGGTACTCGCGTTCTTCGCCTTCCGGTTGTTCGACGTCGTGAAACCGTGGCCGGCGCGCCGCCTCGAGTTCCTGCCGAAGGGGTTCGGCATCATGCTCGACGATGTGGTCGCCGGGCTCTACGCGCTGGCGTTGGTGGCGGTGGTGCGCGACTGGAACGAGTGGCAGTAGCGCCAGCCGGAAGCCGCTCCTCGGCTCACCCACACGATCGGGAGACGACGCCATGGCGCGCCACAAGCACCGAAGCCATCCTCACCACGCTGGCGGCGCAGAGGGGAGTTCGGGCCCACCGCTCGCGGGCGGCGGCCGCAACAAGTCCTCCGGACTCGGAGTCGCTGCCCAGTTCTCGGTGGCGACGGCCGGGACCGTCGCGGCCTCGCTGGTCGTCTTCGGCTTCATCCTCTACCGGATCCTCGGCGGCATCCTCTCCGACGAGATCGATGCGACCGGTGTGCAGGCGGTGCGCGCGCTCGCGGTGGTCGATGCCGGATGTTGGGAGCCGTTCCACGAGACGGCGCTCGAGGGGCGCGGTGCCGAGTCGCGCTCGGCGGGCGGTCTCGGTCCGGTCACGCTCGCGGCCGACAAGAAGGCACAGTTCGAGAAGCGGAACGCGCTGAACAAGGCTCGCATGCGCCAACTGGTCGCGGCTCGCGGCACGAAGCTGCTCGACGCGGTGATCCTCGATCCGATCTCGCGCAAAGTCATCAGTGGCGCCGCCACGATCGCCTCCGAGCCGATCTCGAGCCGCGCCTTTGCCGAGGTGTCGATCCAGGAGGGCTACTACCTCGCCGACTCGGGACACGGCAACCAGCGCCGGACGGCCGCGCGCATCTACTCCGCCGACGTGAAGGATCAGGACGGCAAGGTCGCCGCCAAGGCGGTCGTCGCGCTCTCCGCGGAGAAGATCGGCGAGAGCCTGTCGCGCGTGCTGATGAGCCTCGTGCTGCTCACCGTGGTCTTCCTCGGTGTCGGGATCGGCGTCTCTTTCCTGGTGGCGCAGCGCATCACCAAGCCGATCCAGCAGCTCGCGGAGGACATCGAGACGGTGGCCGCGGGTGAGCTCGAACACCGGACGCAGGCGCACAGCTCGGACGAGATCGGGGTGCTCGCTCGCACGTTCGACCGCATGACACAGAGCCTCTTCGAGCTGCAAGGCGTCGAGAAGAAGCAAGCGGCGCAGGAGCACCAGATCGAGGTGGCGCGCGAGGTGCAGGCGGCCCTGCTCCCCGAGAAGCTGCCCCCGGTGCCGGGCTTCGAGTGCGCGGCGGTGTCGCGGGTCGCGGCCAAGGTGGCCGGTGACTTCTACGACGTGTCAGAGATGGCTGCCGGCGCCAAGCTGCTGGCGGTCGTCTCGGCGTCGGGCGGCGGCGTACCGGGCGCGATGGTGGTGACGATGGCGCGCTCGCTGCTCAAGGCGCTTGCCGGAAACGAATCGTCGCCCGCCGAGCTGTTGCGCCGCGTGAACCACTTCCTGGCACCCGACCTGCGCCGCGGCATGTACGTGTCGGCCCTGCTCGTGCGCGTCGATCCCGGCTCGGGAAAGATCGTCGTCGCCAACGCGGGGCACCATCCGCTGTTGATCGTCAAGAAAGGGGCGACGGCGGCCTCGCCTCTCCACAGTGACGGGATCGCACTCGGCTTCGACAAGGGGCCGATCTTCGACCGGACGATCAAGGATCGCGAGCTCGAGCTCCTGGCGGGCCAGCGGCTGCTGCTCTGTGCTCGTTCGCTGTTCGGCGTCAAGGACGCGGAAGGCCGCGAGATCGGCGAGGCGGCGGTCTATGAGCTCTTCGCCCGCGAGTCGGCGCGCGCCGGCGAGGAGTTCGTCGCGGCGGTCCTCGCGGAGCTCGAGCGGTTCCGTGCCGGCGCCGAGGCGAGCGACGACGTGACCTTCCTCACGGTGCGGCGGGCGGTGTGACGCGGTGGGACGCGTGGTGGTGTGACGCGAAGGGTGATGCTCGGTGCGACCGCGAGGACGAGTCATGACCGTCGGCGAGTTCCAGCGACTGATCGACGCGACCTTCGGCGCGAAGGACCGCGGCCGCGGGCTCGAAGGCACCTTCATGTGGTTCACCGAGGAGGTGGGCGAGCTGTCGCGGGCGCTGCGCCGCAACGTGCGCGGCCCGCCGCTCGAGACGGAGTTCGCCGACGTCCTCGCGTGGCTCTCCACCCTGGCGAGCATCGCTGGCGTCGATCTCGAGGCGGCTGCGCTGGCGAAGTACGGCGGCGGCTGTCCACGCTGTCGCGCGATCCCGTGCCGTTGCGCGGAGCCGGCGAGGAGCCAGGCGCCGTAGCTCTTCTTGCGCCCGGCGATGAAACCAGCGGCAACGGCCATCGTCCTGATCGTGGATGCCGACCGGCTCGTTGCTCGCTCTTGGGCCGCGTAGTGTCGGCGCAGTGAGCCGAACCATGGACGATGCCAACGCCGCAACTACCGCCTTGCCCGCGCCCCTGCCGCAGCCGCGGTTTGCGCGCGTCGCGGTCGCGTTGCCCGTCGATCGGACGCTTCACTACCGGATTCCCGACGCGTTGCTGGCGCAGGTGGCGGTCGGCACGCGCGTCAAGGTGCGCCTCTCCGGACGGCCGGTCTTCGGGACGGTGGTCGCACTCGATGCAGTCGCGGACGTTCCGCGAGTCATCGACGTCGAGGCCGTCATCGCGCCCGGAACACGGGTCAGCGCCGAGGTGATCGAGCTCTGTCGGTACGTCGCCGATCGCTACGGAGCGTCGCTCGGCGAGACGCTGGAGAGCGCCGTGCCGCCGCCGGTGCGCCGCGGTGGCACGGGCGTCCGCAAGGTGGTCAACGTCAAGCTCGCACCGCGACTTGCCACCGCTCTGCAGACGCGCGTGGAGGTCGATGCCCTGCAGCTGAAGCACCCGAAGCAGGCGCGGGCGCTGCGTCTGCTTGGCGAGGCGGGCAGCGAGCTGCGCGAGATCGACCTCCAACGCCGCGCGGCCGTCGGCCCCTCGCCGGTCGAGAGCTTGGTCCGCCGCGGCCTCATCGTGCGCACGCTGACCGACGACCGCACCGATCCGGCCTTCGCGGCGCCGCTGGCACCCGCCGCACCGCCGCCGCGCCCGACCGCCGAGCAGCAGGCCGCGGTCCACGCGATCACCTTGGCGCTCGAGTCGCGGCGTCACCGCGGATTCCTGCTCTTCGGCGTGACCGGCAGCGGGAAGACCGAGGTCTACCTGCGCGCGCTCGAGGAGACGATCAAGCGCGGGCGGCGCGGGATCGTCCTGGTGCCGGAGATCGCCCTCACGCCGCAGACGGTGGCGCGCTTTCGTGGCCGCTTCCCGCGGGTCGCGGTGCTCCACTCGGCGCTCTCGGAACGCGATCGGTTGCGCGAGTGGCGGAGCATCGAGGCGGGCGCGGTCGACGTCGTGGTCGGCGCGCGCTCGGCGGTCTTCGCGCCGATGCCGGACCTGGGCCTCATCGTCGTCGACGAGGAGCACGAGCCGAGCTTCAAGCAGCAGAACCCGCCGCGCTACCACGCGCGCGAGGTGGCGCTGGCCCGCGGTGCCCGTTGCGGCGCGGTGGTGGTGCTCGGCTCCGCGACGCCGAGCCTCGAGATGTGGGTGGCTGCGCGCGACGAGCGGTTGACGCTGCTGCGCCTGCCGCGCCGCGTCGGCGGCGGCGTCCTGCCGACCGCGCTCGTGCTCGACCTCTCGGCGCTACCGTTCACCAAGCATCCGCGCATGCTGACCGACCGCCTGCGCGCGTCACTCGAGCAGGTGATCCGCAAGCAGGAACAGGCGATCCTCTTCCTGAACCGCCGCGGCTTCGCCCGGGTGGCGTTCTGCCCGGGCTGCAAGGCGGCCACGCAGTGTCCCGAGTGCGACGTGGCGCTCGTGCTGCACCAGCGAGCCGGGCGGCTCATGTGCCACCTCTGCGGCCATGAAGAGCCGCCGTCCGCGCGCTGCAAGAAGTGCGGGCAGGGCGTGCGCTTTCTCGGCTTTGGCACCGAGCGCGTCGAGCAGGAGCTGCGCTCGGTGCTGCCCGGCGCCCGCATCGCGCGCATGGACAGCGACACCACGGCCGCGCAGGGCGCCCACGAGAAGCTCCTCGGCGCGTTCGGGCGTGGCGAGATCGACGTGCTGATCGGCACCCAGATGATCGCGAAGGGGCTCGACTTCCCGCGTGTGACGCTGGTCGGGATCGTGTCGGCCGACACGTCGCTCTCGGTGCCCGATTGGCGCGCCAGCGAGCGGACCTTCCAGCTGGTCGCACAGGTCGCCGGCCGCGCCGGCCGTTCCGATCGCGGTGGCCTCGTGATCGTGCAGACGATCCACCCGCAACACCCGGCGATCCAGTGCGCCGTGCGGCACGACTACGAGGCATTCGTCGCGAGCGAGCTCCCGTTGCGCATCGAGGCCGCCTATCCGCCGTCCACCGAGATCGTGCGCATCCTCATCTCGCACGCCGATGTCGAGCGCACGCGGCTCGCGGCGATGAAGGTCAAGGAGAAGCTCGCGCCGATGGCCGGCGAGTTCGGTGTCGAGCTGCTCGGTCCCGCTCCATGCCCGATCGAGCGCGTCCGTGGCCGCTGGCGCTGGCAGCTGCTGCTCAAGTGCCGTGCTGTCACGGAGCTGACTCGCGTTGTCGCCTGGGCCCGCGAGCGCGTCGCGCAGAGCGCCCCCGTCCGCGTCACGCTCGACGTCGACCCTGCGTCGATGCTGTGACACCCACCACACGATTGAGGCAGGCGCCCTTGGATGGTTGCCGCGGCGTGTTGATCCTCGCGACCACCGGCGCTACCACGGCCGACGCAGCGCCGAGGGTGCAGATGCAAGGAGAGGCGTCCCGCAGTCTGGCTCCGTAGGAGCCAACAAGGGCGCCTCGACGCCGCAGATGCGCCCTCACCGCGAGGTGCCCCGCTGGCAAGTCGGCTAGGCGATGAACTTCCACATCAGCCAGAGCAGCAGCACCACCCCGATCACGCTGCCGAAGACCACCGCTAGCAGCCCCTTGCCGACGGCGCCGCTCCAGCCCTTGGCGAGGTCCTTCGAGAGCCGCGCGACATCGCGATCGATCTGGGCGAGCGCCTTCCGGTCGACCGGGTCATGGGGATGGAGCAGCCGGTGCAGCTCGGTCTGCATCGCGGCCAGCTTGGGAAGGTGGGTGCGCGCCTCATCGAGGCGTCCACCCTTGACCAGGCTCTCGAGCGAGCTGACCAGCTGACGGAACTTCTGCCGCGAGTCGACGAGCGTCTCGCCGAGCAGGTTGGACTCTCTGGGTCGAAACGGGTTGTGGGCGGACATGGTGCCGTGTCTTAGCGCGTCAGCGGAGGATTGAAGCATGTCGCCGTTCGACGCAGGCGGCGGCCGCTTCTTCCCACGCGACGGCCGCCCTGGCGTTCCCGGGAGCCCCCGGGGATCCCCGGGGAGACTGCGGTCAGCCGCCGCGGTCGGGAATCGTCTTCCGGTCGCGCCGATTGGCCGCGCTTGGCGCTCAAGGTAGTAGTCCTTCGTGCGCTGCCGGGTTCGGCCACCGCTTTCCACCCGGCGCGCCTGCCCACCGAGTCCGTCGCCCGGCCGCCGGTTTCACCGCGAGCTCCTCCGATGCACCGCTCACTCACGCTGCTCCTGCTGTTGGTCGGCGCCGTCGCGTGCGCCTCGCCCTACCACTCCGGCAGCCACGTGACCGGCGCGGGCGGCCTCGTGGTCGAGCAATCGTCCCTCCACGCGACTGACCACGGGCAGCGGTTGGCGCTGCGCCTGCTCGATCCGGCGGGCCTCTCGGCGGCCCGTTCCACGGTCGTCGTGTCGAGCGTCGCGGCGGATGGCTCCCTCGTCGAGCTGGCGCGCGGGCGGATCGATCGAATCGCTCTCTCTCACGTGCCCTACGACCGCTCCCGTCACGCCACGGCGGTGGTCGAGCTTGCCACGCCACTCCCCGCGGAGGTCATCGTCGAGCTCCGCCCCGGTCGCTGATCGAGCGGCAGCGCGTTCCGCTTCGTCGCTCACCGCGCCCGATGCGGTCGGAATCGTTTGCGCACACCGCTGCTGCGTAGGCGCGCCGCGCGCAGCGTCCGCGAATCGAGCTGAAGCCCACCGCCGCGGTCGCGCCGAAGCAATCGGTGAGTCGCGCGCCCACGGCACGCGGCCAGACCCGAGGTTCGGCGGCGGGAGGGCAGGGCGTTGGGGCAGCGCGCAAGCTGGTCGAACCGCGGCGTGCGGAGTCGCATTGTCTTCGGTGTCGGTTCTGCCATCGTTGGCGCGGTCGGCATGACGGTCGAAGCCGGCGCGCAGTCGTGGCTCGATCAGGAGCGATTGGGCGGCGACTGGCTCGGTCTGCACGGCGCGCTCGCCGAGCGCGGCGTCGACGTCGAGGCCGGCTGGACCGCCGAGTTGGCGCGCGTGCTCGATGGCGGCGCCCGGGAGCGCTCGACCTTCCACCATCTGCTCGACATCAACGTCACCTTCGATCTCGACCGGCTCACGGCCATTCCCGGTGCGACTCTCTACGCCGATGGCTACGTACTGAATGGCCGCCAGCTGTCGAACGACGTCGGCGACTATCAAGGGGTCTCGAACTTCGACTCGGCGCCGATGCAGCAGCTCGCAGAGGTCTGGTGGGAACAGCGCCTCCTCGACGACCAGCTGCGCTTCAAGCTCGGCAAGGTCGACGCCTACACCGAGTTCGGCGTGGTCGAGAACGGAGGAGAGCTGCTCCACTCGTCGGTCGCCTACTCGCCGACCACCGCGCTGCCGAGCTACCCCGATCCCGCGACCGCGATCTGTGCGTTCTGGGCGGCGCCCGCCGGCTCGCTGCTGGAGGGGGCGTCATTCTCCCTCGGCTGTTTCGACGGCGCCGCGCAAGAGGGAGTGCGCACCGGAGCGCGCGGGCCACGGACCTTCTTCGGACCGCCGGCCGACCTCTACTGGATCTGCGAGGCGGGCTGGCGCTGGAGCTGCTGCGGCGACCTGGCCGGTCGCTGCGCGGTCGGCACTTCGCTCCACACCGGCACGTTCGATCGCTTCGACGGGACCACCGAGAACGGAACGCGCAACGGCTACCTGACCCTCGACCAGACGTTCTGGCGTGAGCATCCCGACGCCGCCGCGGATGGGCAGGGCTTCGGCCTCGCGCTGCGGTTCGGGCTCGCCGACGACGAGGTGAGCGAGGCGGCGCGGGACGGCGCGCTCGCGCTGCAGTGGACCGGCTGCGTGCCGGCGCGCGACCTCGACGTACTCGGTTTCGCTGCGGCATGGGTCGAGTTCGCCGACGATGCCGGGTTCACCGAAAACGAGGAGCTGGTGCTCGAGCTCGTCTACAAGGTCCAGGCGACGCCGTGGCTCGCGATCCACCCCGACCTTCAGTACGTCATCCACCCGGGTGGCGATGCAACGCTCGACAACGCGTGGGTCGCGATGCTCCGGATCGACGTGACGCTCTGAGTGACCGGCTGGCCCTGCTGGTCTAGCGCGCCGGCGGCGGCGTGAAGAAGTCCTCGAGCGCGGCGCGCTGCTCGGGCGTGGGATCAGGGAGTGCAACGACACGCCCCAGGCCGCCCTTGGTGGTGTAGCCGATCGTTTGCAGGCGCGTCTTGAGGTCGGGGAGCTTCGGGCCGTCGATGTAGGCGTCGAAGAAATCGTCGAGGTCGGCTTGGGCGATCCCGGCCACGATCGCCGGCATCTCCTCCTCGCCGAAGCCGCGGCCGCGCTGCGCATAGGCGCGGTTCAAGTAGCGCAGGAGGTCGGCGATTCCGCGCTCGCCCTTCGATGCCTCGCGCATCTCGAGGTCGAGCGCGAGCATCGTCCAACAACCACCCTGGTAGTGCTTGATCGAGAAGGCGATCAGGTCGCCCATGCCCTTCCAGTCGGCGGTGGCGCGCGAGACGTCGGTCCACGAGCGGTCGCCAGCCATGCCCCACATCGCCTTCGCCTGCCCGCCCTCGTTCGCGAGCTCGTCGAAGAACTGCTGCCGCGTGCAAAGGCCGGCAGTGAGCATGAGGTGGCGGCAGAAATATTCGGTGATCCCCTCGTTGACCCAGATCGTGCCGGTCTCCAGCGGCTGGGTGTAGTCGGGGCGCTCGAGCGCGTCGACGTGGATCCGCTCGGCGCACCAGCAGTGGAAGTATTCGTGCGCGAGGAGGTGGTCGTACTCGCTGGTCGCGCCGAGCGCGGCCTCGCAGAAGATCAGCGTCGAGTTGCTGTGCTCGAGGCCGGCGCCGCCTCCTTCGTTGGCGGTGAAGCCGAGCAGGAAGTGGTAGCGATCGTAGGGCAGCCCTTGCATCCAATCGCGCCCCGCCTCGACCAGACGCCGGCAGTGGTCGGCGATCTGGTCGGCGCGCGCCTGCGTTCCGCCATAGAGCGTCACCCAGTGGGGGATGCCGTCCACCTCGAAAGGAACGGTGAGCTGCGTCGGAGAGAAGAGCGCCGGCGAGTCCTCGAGCCGGTACCAGCTCGGCGCGACCAGTGTCCCATCGTCCTTCGCCGGCAGTGCGCACGCGACCTTCCATCCCGCGGGCAGCTCATAGACCAGCTCGCACGGCCGGTCGAGCGCGCGCGCGACGAAGCCGAGCAGCGAGTTCGGGCTGACGAAGCCGTACTCCTGGGTGATGCGGTTGCCCTCGACGTTCAACACCATGTGGTCGTTGACGTCCTTCTGGGCGCAGGCGCGTGCGGTGTAGGTGAGCGTCACCGCGTGCGACTCGCCGGCGTCGATCACGAAACGGCTGGTGCCGTCCCGCGTGACGGCGAGCGCGGAGCCGTCTTCGGAGGTCGCCGTCAGCTCGGTGACGAAGCTGCCGTACTCGGCGAGGTGGTAGGCGCCGGCCGTCCAACGCGCCATCTGGAACTCGAGATCGCCCGTTTCCGAGTGGGGGAAGGTCGCGGTGACCGTCCAGCTCTTCTCCTCCGCGTTCATCCGGACGCGATAGCGAGCCGGCGCGGGATCGTCAGCGAATCGGGTTGCGGCCTGCAGCGGCGCTGCAGCGATCGACGCGACACCGAGCCACACGCCGGCGAGCGGCGCGGCATGGCGCCGCAGGCACGAGAGATCCATCGGGTTCCGGTCTCCAGCGCTCCAGTGTCTTCAGCGGGCCGGCGGCGGCAGCACGTTCTTGAGCGCGAGCAGCGCGAAGGCGGTGCCGCAGCTCTTGCCGATCTCGTGGTCGTCGAGGAACGAGCCGTCGATTTCCGGCAGTCCCGTGATCTTCGCGAGGAACCAGCCGCGCAGAGCCTTCTGGCCGCCCACCGGCAGCAGCCGCATCGCCGCGCTCGCGTGGTAGAGATCGTGGAAGAAGAAGAAGCCCCCGAGCTCGCCATCCGTATGGAAGTCACACTTCGAGATCTTCTCGAAGCGGTCGAAGTACTGCTGGTAGGTCGAGAGCGCCTTCGCCAGCGTCTTGACGTCGCTCTTCTTCCAGGCGAAGAGCGCCGCTTCGCAGACCGGCGTGCGGCCGCTCGAATCCTTGGCGTACTCGGGGCTGGGCGCCGGGGAACCACGCGCACCGGCGCCGTCGTAGGCGTAGGTGCCGTCCGCATGGCGCGCCGCGATCACCCCGTCGATCCCGCGCTGGACCACCTCCTTCTGCACCTCGACGCCGAGGTCGGCGGCGCACTTCAGTGCATCGAGCACAACCGCGCTGCAGAAGGCGTTGTCGTACTCGTGGGCCCATTGGCCGCTCTTCCGCTGGGTCGCGACCAGCTTCTGCACCAGCTCCGCGACGCGCGCGAGCAGGTCGGTGCGCTGGCCCTTGTCTTCCGTGGTGGCGATCACTCGATCGAGGTAGAGGATGCGGTAGGCGTGCGCGTAGCACTCCTCGTTGCGGCCGGCGTTGAGGTGACCCGAGTGCAGGAGATAGTCCTCCGCGCGCGCGAGCGCGCTGTCGACCTCGTCGGATGCCAAGTCGCGCCAATCGAGCAGCGCACTCGCCGCGAGCGCCGTGATCGCCATCCACGCGTTCGGTGTGATCTCGGGGGTGTCCCAGTAGGCGTAGCGGCAGTCGCTCCACGAGCCATCGGCGCGCTGCATCTTGAGCAGCCAGTGGAGCGCGCGATCGGCGACGTCGGCGGCGTCGGCCGGCTTGCGCCGCCATCGCGTGTCGGTGGGGATCGCCCCGGCCGCGGGCAGCGTCGTCTCGAAGGGCCACTCGAAGGCGTGGCATGCCGCGCCCGCCGGCGTCTTGTCGGGCGTCAGCACCAGGTTGGCGGCCGCGCGCCACGCGAACGGGCTCCCTGCGTGGTCATGGGCGAGCGCGCGCCAACCGGCGAGCGCCGCCTCGTCCTTCCCGCCGAGCCAGGCGGTGAGCGCGTCGTAGTAGGCGGTGCGCGTCTTCTCCAGAAGCGCGGGTTCAGGAGTCGCGAAGACGTTGGCCGCCGACGGCTTCTTGTCTTCGGGATCGAGCTCCGGTCGCGCCGCGAGCACGCGGCCGAGCACCGCCGCGAACCAGCGCGGATCGAACGTGCGGATGTGGTCGACGACGTGGACGACCTTGCCGTCGGGCGCGAGGAAGACCAGCGCCGGTTCGAGGCTCTCCCATGCGACCAGTCCGAACTCCTTCCCGACCTCCTTCGACAGCCGCGTGCGCAGCGGGACGA
>CAYRQC010000231.1:0-5909 GCA_964426265.1 uncultured Phycisphaerales bacterium
CGACATCGATCGCCGGAAAGCGGTCCTTCAGCAGCCGTACCGTCTTCATCACGTTGGCCGAATGGCCGTGCGCCGTGTCGACCACCAGCACATCGACGTCGGCCTCGACCAGCGCCGCGCTCCGCTCCTCGTCGAAGACGCCGACCGCCGCCGCGACCCGCAGTCGCCCACGACCATCGCGACAGGCGTTCGGGTACTCGTCGAGGTGCTTGATGTCCTTCATCGTGATGAGGCCCTGCAAGCGGCTCTCACCATCGACCAGCAGCAGCTTCTCGATCTTCCGCTGATGCAGGATGCGTTTCGCCTGCTCGAGCGTCGTGCCGGGTGGCGCCGTGATCGGCGTCTTCGTCATCACATCGGCGACCTTGGAGCCGGCCGCCTCTTGGAAGCGCAGATCGCGCCGCGTCAGGATCCCGACGACGCGGCCGCCCTCGATCACCGGAATCCCCGAGATCGAGTGCGTCTCCATCAACTCGCGCGCCTTGCTGACATCGGCGTCGGGGGCGAGCGTGATCGGATCGAGGATCACGCCATTCGCGCTGCGTTTCACCTTCTCGACTTGGCGCGCCTGCTCCTCGACGCCGAGGTTGCGGTGGATCACGCCGATGCCACCCTGCCGCGCCAGCGCGATCGCGAGGTTCGCCTCGGTGACCGAGTCCATCGCCGAGCTCGAGATCGGGATCTTCAATTCCACGCGCCGCGAGAAGCGGGTGGAGAGATCGACCGAGCTGGGGAGCACTTCGCTGCGCCCCGGCAGCAGCAGCAGGTCGTCGAAGGTGAGGCCGGTCGTGACGATTCGGTCTGAGAGCGCCATGAATCAGAATTACCCGCGCGATTCGGGGAGTTCCATGACGCAGAGCTCCGCGCCAGTGAGACCGTCACGCGACGAGCGACCTCGAGCGACTTTGCGATGTGAGGGCCTGCTCCGGCGACGGTTTCATGCTCGCGGGTCAAAATGACGTATATTTACCCACATGTACGAACGAGCCCTCCAATCCAAGGTTCGAGCCACCCCCCGGAGCCTGCTCCTTCTCGGTCCCAGGCAGGTCGGCAAGTCGACCCTGCTGAACGCGCTTGCTCCCGATCGAACGATCGATTTGGCCGGCGCCCAATCGTTCCGCGACTACCTCACCGATCCGGCGCGCCTCGAACGCGAGCTCGCCGCCGCCGACGCGGCCACACGGACGATCCTGATCGACGAGGTGCAGCGTGTTCCGGCGTTGCTCGACGTCGTGCAATCGTCGATCGATCAACGGCCCGGCCGCTTTCGATTCCTGCTCTCCGGATCGAGCGCGCGCAAGCTCCGCCGCGGACAGGCGAACCTGCTACCCGGACGGATCCACATGCACCAGTTGCATCCGCTCCTGGCGCGGGAGATCGGCGCCGACTTCGAGCTCGATCGGGTCCTCGCCCACGGCACGTTGCCAGGCATCTACCGCGAGCGCGATCCGGCGCTGCGCGCGAACGACCTACGCAGCTACACCGAGACCTACTTGCGCGAGGAGATCCAAGCCGAGGCGCTCGTCCGCAACCTCGGCGGCTACGCGCGCCTGCTCGATCTCGTCGCTGCATCGAGCGGGCGCATCCTCAATGCCAACTCGCTCGCTCAGGAGACACGGATCGGCTACGAGACGGTCCGTCGCTACCTCGAAGTCATGGAGGACACGCTGGTCCTCACGCGCATCCCCGCTTGGAGCGAGTCCGATCGCGCGAGCCTCGTCGCGCACCCCAAGCTCTACCTCTTCGATCTCGGTGTCCGCAACGCGCTGCTGCGCCGACCGCTCGATCGACCCCTCGACGACGAGCGCGGTCTCCTGCTCGAGCACCTCGTCGCGCTCGAGCTTTGCCGTCGCCGTGGCAGCCTCTGGCCCGAGCTCGAGGTCCACCATCTGCGCACCCGCCACGGCATGGAGGTCGACTTCATCGTCACCGCCGGCCGCGAGCGTTGGGCCATCGAGGTCAAGTCGAGCCGCCATGTCGACAAGCCCGAGCTCCGGGGCGTGCGCAGGTGTGCGGATCACGTGAAGGGGCTGACCCGCCGCATCGTCGTTTTCACGGGCGACCAGCCTCAGCGCGTCGACGACGTCGAGATCCTGCCGCTGGCACGCTTCCTGGACGAGCTGCCCACGTAGGCCGGAGATGGCCAGACCCGTGAATCGCTCAGATCACGCGACGCGCGCGGCCTCGCGAGGCCCCAACCACGTCGCTCGTTGCTTCGCGCAACGAGCCTCCCTCCATGAACGGCGCGGCTAGATTGCCGTCCAACCCTCGCATGCTCCCGGCACCGCCAACTCTGCCGCGCTTCCGCCCCGGTCGGCGGTGCGCCCTCGCCTTCATCACCGCGACGCTCACGCTCCAGGTACTCGCCGGGTTCAAGCTGCTCTCGCCGCCGCGCCAACTCGAGCCGCTGCAGCCGCTGCGTCTGGTGCCCGCACCGGCGCTCTGGCCGTTCCTCGACTACAACATGTACGCGCGTGCGTGGCCGGAAGGCCGCACGATCGAACAGCCGCGGCTGGTCGCGCGGCTGGCGGACGGCACGCGCCACGTCATCACCCCGGAGGATGCGGGACTCCTGTTCCGCGAGCTGAGGGACGACTACGTGAACCCGTTGCGCGGCGGGCAGATCGCGGTGGCGCCGGCACTCGCGCGACGACTGCGCGAACAGGGCGGCCTCGATCCGGTCGCGATCGCGGTCGAGGTCACGCCCCTGATCGTCCACCGCGACGGGGTCCGCGAAGGAGCCGTGCAGGAGCTGCGGGTCGTCGTGATCGCACCGGCGAGCGCCGACCGATGAGGCTTCGTACGTGGCTCGAGCAGCGCTTCTTCCGGACAGTTCCGCCGCTCGATCTGGCGATCCTGCGGCTGTTGGTCGTCGGGTTGCAGCTCTTCGTGATGCTGGTGCCGTACGCGCTGTTCAGCTACCCGGTGTGGGGACGGTTGCACCTGCTCGCGGCGCTGCCTGACGCGCAGTTCGAGGCGATCCCCGTGCTCCGGCTGCTGTTGCTGCCGTTCGGAGATGGGGTCCGACCGCCGCTCGCGGTGATGGTCGCGATCTTGTGGGTGACGATCGCGGCCGGATTCCTCGCGCTCGTCGGCTGGCGCACGCACGCGGCGTGCTTCCTCTTCGCGCTCGGCAACCTGCTCGTCACGGCCTATGCCTACTCCTACGGCGAGCATCACCACGTCGAGGCGCTCACGATCGTGACGCTCTTCGCGCTGGCGATCGGGCCATCCGGGGCGGCCTGCTCGATCGACGCGTGGCTCCTGCGGCGGCGCAGCGGCAATGCTGAGAGCGACGCCCACGGCGGTGGCAACCGCAGCAGTACCGCGAACGGCGATTCCAACAATGATGTCGACGCGACGGGCCGCAACGCGACCGCCGAAAGCACTCTCGCGGCCTGGCCGCTCGAGCTCGTGCGCTGGCTCTTCTCGATCACCTACCTGTCGGCCGCGCTCTGCAAGGTGTTGGGGAGCGGGCTCGAATGGATGAATGGCTACACCCTGCAAACCTATCTGTTGCAGGAAGGGGTCTTCTGGGGCACGTCGTCGAGCCGCTGGCTCGCCGACCATCACGGACTGTGCGTCGAGCTCTCGTGGTTCACGGTGCTGGTCGAAGGGCTCTTCTTTCTCGTCCTGCCGTGGCCGCGCCTCGCGTGGCTGCTGGTGCCGAGCGCGGCGGCGATGCACGTCGGCATCCAGATCACGATGCGCGCCCCGTTTGCGCTCTACCTGCCGCTCTACGCGGCCTTCGTGCCGTGGTCGCACGTCGGCGCGTGGGTGGCAACCCGGAAACGGGGAGCCCAAAAATAGCCAGAGCCCAGTCCAGCTTTCGCTGTCCCGGGCCCCGACTACAAGAAGGAGGAGAATGGTCCCTAGATCGGGTCGACGGCGCGCCCCGCCGTAGCATCGAGCCCGAATCCTCGGGAGAAATCGGTTCTCCATTCGGCTCTCGATCGGGTGCTCCATGACCACTCGCCGCAAATCAGCAGGCTCATCGCGAGCGAGCTTCCCGCAACGGAGCCCCCCTCAACCGAACCTTCAACGAGAAACCTCTCCGCAAGAGCGCTCCCGCCTCGCCGCGTGGCTCGACTCACTCGCCGCGACCTACGGCGAGCCGGAACCGCTGCCGCACCGCAGCGCCCTCGCCTGGATCCTTCGGGAGAACATCGGCTACCTGGTCGACGATGAGCGGCGCGCCGCGGCATTCGCCGAGATCGAGCGACGCGTCGGGCTCGACGCCGAGTCGATCCGCGACGCACCAGCAGGAACGCTCTTCACGATCGCCAAGCTCGGCGGCATCCATCCGGAGCTGCGTGCCGAGCGACTGCGCGAGTGCGCGGCGCTGGTGATCGACGAGTTCGCCGGCGACCGAGACGGTGCTCGAAGGGCCCATGCGTCCGGCGCTGGCCGCGCTGAAGAAGTTTCCCGCCATCGGCACACCGGGCGCGGAGAAGGTCCTCCTCTTCACACGGACCGCGCCACTCCTGGCGCTCGAGTCGAACGGGCTGCGCGTGCTGCTGCGCCTCGGCGTGGCGCCCGAAGGCAAGGGCTACGACGCGAGCTACCGCGCGGTGCGTGACGCGCTCGCCGGCGAGATCACCGGCCGCGCCTGCGAATGGCTGATCCGCGCCCATCAGCTGCTGCGTCGCCACGGACAGGAGCTCTGCACGCGCTCGCACCCGCGCTGCGACGCCTGTCCGCTCGAGGCAACTTGCGCATGGCCGCGGCGGGCGCGCTGAAGAGCAAGACTGCGCCGCCCGTCAGCGCGAATCAGGCCGCCGCTGCTGACGGAACTTCTCGAAGTCGTCGCCACCCAGACTTGGACGCGCCGCCGGCTTCCCCGCCCCCACCAGCATCGGCTCGACCGGAGGCGCACTCGACGCCAACGCGCTCGCCGGCATCGCGCTCGAAGGTGACCCGCCCGCCGGCGCCCCGCCCACCACCGCATGTCCGCGCCCGAGCATACTCAGCAAGCTCTGCGGCGAGTTCGCGCGCGCACACGCGTCGTCCGCCGTGATCATTCCCGCCTGCACCAGCTTCACCAGGTGCGCCTCGAGCGTCTGCATGCCGAACTGGGTGCCCGTCTGCAGCACGTTCGAGAGCTGCTGCGTCTTGCCTTCACGAATGAGGCTGCGCACGGCGTCGGTGCCGATCATGATCTCTTGCGCGCAGCAGCGCCCGCCGCCTTGCTTGGGCAACAGCGTCTGCGAGATCACCCCTTGCAGCACCACCGAGAGCTGCATCTTGATCTGCGCCTGCGCGTCGTGCGGGAAGACGTCGACGATGCGATCGATCGTCTGCACGGCGCTCGTGGTGTGCAGCGTGCCGAAGACGAGGTGGCCGGTCTCGGCGGCGGTGATCGCGAGGCCGATCGTCTCGAGGTCGCGCATCTCGCCGACCAGGATCACGTCGGGATCCTCACGCAACGCGCTGCGCAGCGCATTCGCGAACGACTTGCTGTCGGTCCCGATCTCGCGCTGGTTGATGAAGCACTTCTTGTCCTGGTGGATGAACTCGATCGGATCCTCGAGCGTGAGGATGTGGCCGTGCTCGGTGCGGTTGATGTGGTCGATCATCGCGGCGAGTGTGGTCGACTTGCCCGAGCCGGTCGGCCCGGTGACCAACACGAGGCCGCGCGGCTTGCCGCACAGCTCGCGGACGACCGGCGGCATCCCCATCGAGTCGAGCGGCGGGATCTCGTACGGGATCTTGCGCAGCACGGCGCCGCAACTGTTGCGCTGGTGGAAGAGGTTCACGCGGAAGCGCGCGAGCCCCTCGACCCCGTAGGAGAAGTCGATCTCGAGGTTCTTCTCGTAGATCGCACGCTGCGACTCGGTGCCGAGCAGCTGATGGCAGAGCGCGCGCATCGTCTCCGCCGTGAGGCTCGGCGCCCCCTCGATCGGCTCGAG
>CAYRQC010000232.1:0-5209 GCA_964426265.1 uncultured Phycisphaerales bacterium
GATCGACTGCGAGATGACGGTGTCGGGGAACTGCATCCCCTCGATCTGGACGGCGCGCTGCTTCGGGCAGAGCGTGTCGCCAGTCTTGGTGAAGCGCAGCCCGATGGTGCCGACGATCTCGCCCGGGCCGACCTCCTCGAGTGGCTCGCGTTCGTCGGCGTGCATCCGGTAGAGGCGGCCGACGCGCTCCGCTTTCTGCTCGCGTGTGTTGTGGATCGACTGGTTGGTCTTGAGCGTGCCGCTGTAGATCCGCAGGAACGTCAGGTCGCCGTGGTTGTCGTGGATCGTCTTGAAGGCGAGCGCGAGGAGGTCCTCGTCGCGAGCCGGCCGAAAGGTCTCTTTTCCGCGGCCGTCGAGCCGTGGCAGCTCCATCGCCCCGAGGTCGATCGGCGACGGCAGGTAGTCGACCACGGCATCGAGTACCGGCTGCACCCCGCGGTTGCGCAGCGCCGCTCCGAAGAAGACGGGCACCAGCCGGCGCGCGATCACGCAGCGCCGCAGTGCCGCGGCGAGTGCAACGGCACCAATCGGCTTGCCCTCGAGGAATGCGAGGGAGAGCTCGTCGTCGACGTTCGCGACGCGCTCGATCAGCTCGTCGCGCGCGAGCGATGCGTCGTCCTCGAGCTCGGTCGGGATCGGCTGCTCCGCGTATTGGTCGCCGAGATCGTCGGTCCAGATCAGCGCCACCTCGCGGACGAGGTCAACGACGCCGCGGAAATCGCGCTCGCGACCGATCGGTAGCTGGGCGGCGACCGCGTTCGCGCCGAGACGATCGCGGATCGAGCGCACCGCGCGATCGGGGTCGGCGCCGGTGCGGTCGAGCTTGTTGACGAAGGCGATGCACGGGACCTGGTGGCGCTCGGCCTGCCGCCAGACGGTCTCCGATTGCGCCTGGACCCCCGCGACACCGCAGAAGACTCCCACTGCCCCGTCGAGCACCGAGAGTGACCGCTCGACCTCCGCCGTGAAGTCGACGTGGCCCGGCGTGTCGATCAGGTTGATCTGGTGATCCTTCCACGAGCAGGTGGTCGCCGCCGAAGTGATGGTGATCCCGCGCTCCTGCTCCTCCTCGAGGTAGTCCATCTTCGCCGTCCCCTCGTCGACGGTGCCCATGCGATGCTCCTTCTTCGTGTAGTAGAGGATGCGTTCGCTGAGCGTGGTCTTGCCGGCGTCGATGTGGGCGACGATGCCGATGTTGCGGACGGTCTTCAGATCCAGGGGCATGTCAGGGCCGACTCACTGGAAGGGCGCCAGTCCCGCGAAGATACGCGCCCGCACCCGTCCGCGTGCCCCCCGAGCGACGCGCCGAAGTCACGCCACCCGCGCGCCGCGAGCCGCCTACCAGGCGAAGTGCGCGAAGGCCTCGTTGGCCTCGGCCATCTTGTGCGTGTTCTCGCGCTTCGTGTAGGCCGATCCCTGCTTGTTGAAGGCGTCGAAGAGCTCTTCGGCCAGCCGCTTGGACATCGGCTTGCCCTTCTTCGAGCGGGCGCCATCGAGGATCCAGCGGATCGCCAGGCTCTGCTGCCGGTTGCGCTTGACCTCGTGCGGAACCTGCAAGGTGGCACCGCCGACGCGGCGCGAGCGAACCTCGACCATCGGCTTCACGTTGCCGATCGCATCGGTGACAACGTCGAGCGGCTCCTTCTCCGGGATCTTCTTCTTCAGGAGCTCCATGGCCTCATAGACCACCGCGTTGGCGACGGACTTCTTGCCGTCGTGCATCACGCAGTTGATGAAGCGCGCGATCAGTTTGCTGCCGAACTTCGGATCGGGCCGCAGGAACTTCTCGGTCGAGTCGTACTTCCTTGGCATGGGTTTGTCAGGCTCAGGTCTTCGGACGCTTCGCGCCGTAGAGCGAGCGACCTTGCTTGCGGTCGGTGACTCCAGACGAGTCGAGCGTGCCGCGGATGATGTGGTAACGAACGCCCGGCAGGTCAGGGACACGGCCGCCGCGCACCAGGACGATCGAGTGCTCCTGCAGGTTGTGGCCGACGCCGCCGATGTACGCCGTGATCTCCTTGCCGGTCGAGAGCTTGACGCGCGCGATCTTGCGGAGCGCGGAGTTCGGCTTCTTCGGCGTCATCGTGCGCACCACCGTGCAGACGCCGCGCTTCTGGGCGCAGGAGTCGAGGGCGGGAGACTTCGTCCGGTTGCGCCGCGGGATGCGGCCCTTGCGAACCAGCTGGTTGATCGTCGGCATTGCCTACCTCTGAGCCCGAAAATGGGCCGGATGATTGGAGCGATTCAGGCGTGACTTTCAATCCACCGCCCTTCAATCGGCCGGGCGCGCGAGTGCCTTGCCGCTGCCCGCCGCCTGCGCGGCTGCCTCCGGCTCGTCGCCGGCGAGCTCGATCGTCTCGCCGTGGAGCCGCACCTTCGACTGGTGGTAGAGCTTGAAGCCGGTGCCGGTCGGCACCAGGTTTCCGAGGATCACGTTCTCCTTGAGCCCGACCAGCTCGTCGAGCTTGCCGGCGATCGCCGCCTCGGTGAGGACCTTGGTCGTCTCCTGGAACGACGCCGCGGAGATCAGCGAGTCGGACTGCAGCGACGCCTTGGTGATGCCGAGCAGCACCGACTCCGCCGTCGCCCCCTTCTTGCGCTCCTTGCGCATCCGCTCGTTCGTGATGCGGAAGCTGTGGCGGTCGACCAGTGAGCCGGGCAAGAAGTCGGTGTCACCCGGATCCTCGATCCGGACCTTGCGCAGCATCTGCGCGATGATCACCTCGATGTGCTTGTCGTCCATCGACACGCCCTGCGAGCGGTAGACCGCCTGCACCTCGCGCAGGAGATAGGTCTGCAGCTCGTCCTCGCCCTTGATGCGCAGGAGATCCTGCGGGACCAGCGGCCCTTCGATGAGCGCATCGCCGGCACGGACGCGGTCGCCCGAACGGACGAGCAGATGGCGCCCGTGCGGCACCAGGTGCTCCATCGGCGGCACGTTCTCGGCGTCCGGCTTGACGAGGATGGTGCGCTTGCCTCGCTTGAGCTCCTTGGCCAGCTCGACGACGCCGTCGATCTCGGCCATCACCGCGGGCTCCTTGGGCTTGCGCGCCTCGAAGATCTCGGTGACGCGCGGCAGACCGCCGGTGATGTCCTGGACGTCGGCGGCGTCCTTGGGCTTCTTCGCGAGCAGGGTGCCGACGGAGACCTTGGCACCGTCCTCCACCATGATGTAGCCGCGCTCGGGCAGCGGGTGGCTGTCGAGCAGGACGCCCTTCTTGTCCTCGATCAAGATCTCGGGGTGCAGGTCACCCTTGTGCTCGATGACCATGCGGCGCGTGTTGCCGTTGGGGTCGATCTCGACCTTGATCGTCTTGCCTTCAAGGATGTCCTTGTAGCGGACAAGCCCTTCGCGATCCGAGAGGATCGGCGTGTGGTTCGGGTCCCAGCTGGCGAGCGGCGTGCCCGCCTTCACGTCCTGCCCGTCCTTCACCTGCACCAACGCGCCAAGCGGCACCGAATAGCGGTCGATCTCGCGACCCTTGCTGTCCTCGAGAACCAGCTCGCCCTGGCGGTCGAGCACGACGCGCTCGCCATCCTTGGTCTCGACGGCGCGCAGTTGCGAGAACTTCACGACACCCTCGCGTCGCGCCTTCACCTCGGAGACGGTGAGCTCGCGCGAGGCGACACCACCGATGTGGAACGTGCGCATCGTGAGCTGCGTGCCCGGCTCGCCGATCGACTGCGCGCCGATGATCCCGACGGCCAGCCCCATCTCGACCAGCTGCCCGCGCGAGAGATCCATGCCGTAGCAGAGCTGGCAGACGCCGAGGGTCTGCTCGCACGTCAGCGATGAGCGAACGCGGACCTTGGGGTAGCCGAGCTTCTCGATCTGCTTGGCGATCTCCTCGGTGATGAGCTCGTTCTCCTTCACCACCGTCTCGTCGGTGACGACATCGACGATCGAGTCGCGCGCCACGCGACCGCGGATGAGCTCCCAGAGCGGCACCTCGAGACGGTCGCCCTTGTAGATCGGCGCCTTCGCGATGCCGCCGATCGTCTTGCAGTCGTGCAGCGTGATGACGACGTTCTGCGCGACATCGGCGAGCTTGCGCGTGAGGTAACCCGAGTCGGCGGTCTTGAGCGCCGTGTCGGCCAGCCCCTTGCGCGCGCCGTGCGTCGAGCTGAAGTACTCGAGCACCCGCAGCCCTTCGCGGAAGTTGGCGCGGATCGGGGTCTCGATGATGCGGCCGTTCGGCTTCGCCATGAGGCCGCGCATGCCGGCGAGCTGCCGGATCTGCTCGACCGAGCCACGGGCACCGGAGTCGACCATCACGAAGATCGGGTTCAGGATCGGCTTGCCGTCGCGCGTGTCCTCCTTGAGGGAGCGCATCATCTCCTGGCCGATCTTCTCGCGGGCATGGGTCCAGACATCGATGATCTGGTTGTACCGCTCACCGTCGGTGATGACGCCGTTCTGGAACTGCTTCTCGATGAGGTCGACCTTCTTGTCGGCCTCGGCGAGGATCCGGTCCTTCTCCTTCGGGACGGCGAGATCGCCGAGCGCGAACGAGATCCCGGCGAGCGTCGCCGACTTGAAGCCGAGCTCCTTGAGACGATCGAGCAGCTCGACCGTCGACTCCTGGCCGGTCCGCTTGTAGACGTCCTCGATGACCTTCGCGATGCCCTTCTTGTCGAGGGTGATGTTGAAGTAGACGTCGCGGTTCGGGAGCGTGTCGTTCAGTACCAGGCGGCCGACCGTGGTCTCGACCAGGCCGTCCGAAGGCTTGTCACCTTCCTTGTTGCGGACGATGCGCCCGGGCCCGAGCCGAACCTTGATGCGCGCGTGCAGCGAGACCTTCTTGTCGGCGTAGGCGCGCAGCGCCTCGAAGTCGTCGCGGAACCGCTTGCCCTCGCCCTTCTCCTGCGGCCGGTCGACGGTGAGGTAGTAGCAGCCCAGCACGATGTCCTGCGTCGGCGTGATGATCGGCCGCCCGTGCGCCGGCGAGAAGATGTTGTTCGGCGCCATCATCAACGTGGACGCCTCGACCTGTGCCTCGTACGAGAGCGGCAGGTGGACGGCCATCTGGTCGCCGTCGAAGTCGGCGTTGTAGCCGGTGCAGACCAGCGGATGGATCTTGATCGCGTTGCCTTCGACCAGCACCGGTTCGAACGCCTGGATCCCCATGCGGTGGAGGGTCGGCGCGCGGTTGAGCAGCACCGGGTGCGACTTGATCACCTCCTCGAGGATGTCCCAGACCTCGGGCTC
>CAYRQC010000233.1:0-3099 GCA_964426265.1 uncultured Phycisphaerales bacterium
GAATCGAGGCCGGAAGGTGTCCGGAAGCGGGGGGCTCCAGGCTGCGATCGCGGTGAAAACGACACGGGCCGGCGCCCAGTGAGCGCCGGCCCGTGTATTCGTCACGTCATCGAGCGCTCTCAGTAGCGGTCGCCACCACCACGACCGCCGCCGCCGAAGCCCCCGCGGCCACCACCACCGCCGCCGCCGCCAAAGCCGCCGCCGCCGCTTCCACCACCACCGAAGCCGCCGCCGCCGCCGAAGCCACCGCCGCCACCACCACCGCCGCCGCGTCCACCGCGGAAGCCACCCGGCCGCTCTTCACGCGGCTTGGCCTCATTGACGGTCAGCGGACGTCCGTTCATCTGCAGGCCGTTCAGTGCCGCGATCGCCGCCTTGGCCTCCTCATCCGTGCCCATCTCCACGAAACCGAAGCCCTTCGAGCGGCCGGTCTCGCGGTCCATGATCACGTCCGCGCTCTTCACCGATCCATGAGCTGCGAACATGTCGTTCAGCTCCTGGCTGGTGGTCGAGTACGGAAGGTTGCCGACATACAACTTCGTTCCCATTCTCAATCTCCGGTCATTCGGACAGCGGCTTGGACTCGGCAGTCATCGCCGCAATTCCACTTTGGCCGCGCAAGCGGCCAGACGTTTCAATCGAACCCAACGGGCGAACGGACGAGGAATCTCGGCGGCGAAACTCACACAGCAATCGACGTCGACTCATCGCGCGACGGTCCGGAAGTCGAAGCCCAAGCCACCACGGGGAAGGACGACATCCGGGGCTCGTGGTGACATTCGCGCCGACGACATCGCAGCCGTCGTACGCACCACGCAGGAGTCCAAGACTTGATCGGTCGACCGCAATCGCAGAGCCTTTTTCCACCGGGCGTCAAGCCCGACGGGGCGGGACGATAGCAGCGGCTTCCGGCGCGCGGAAAGAGAGAAAATCGGGAAGGATGGCCCGTTTGGGACGGATCGGGAGGTGATGAAGTCGCGGTTCGACGGATGGCTGGACGGGGCGCCGAGGGCGGCTTGATGGCGCGCTGCGCCGCGGTCGATGGCCTCGCGACAAGCCTACGTAGAGCTACGTAGGGCATTACAGGTAAATGGCTTACGGCAGTTGTCGACCGGTCATGAAGGCGTACCGAGCCGGTCGGCTGCGCCGCCGACTCGTCCGCCGTTGGCGGTGCGGCACGCGGTGACGGCGGTCACCCCTTGGCGGTCGAAGCAGTCGCCGACGACGAACTCGTCGCCTCCAAGCGCTGCTCCTGTTTGCGCCGCGCCCGGGCCTCGAGCGCGATCCAGAGCCCGGCGAGCACGACCAGCGTCTCGACGCCGTAGGTCGTCCAGAGCCAGAAGCTGACGCCGTCGGTCTCGCCGTAAGCATGGAGCCCGACACCGAGCTGGTTCACGTGCCACCACGAGAAGGTGACGATCGTCGTGCCGAACACGGCGGCCGTGCAGAGGCCGAGCTCGCGGATGTAGCCGCCCATCCGCCCGTGCAGGAGCGCGAGCTCCCACAGGCAGATCATCAGCGCGCCGTTCTCCTTCGGGTCCCAGCCCCAGAAGCGGCCCCACGAGTCGTTCGCCCAGACCCCGCCGAGGATGGTGCCGACCACGCTGAAGAGCAGGCCGAAGCAGATCACGCCGTAGACCATGCGCGCGATCGCCCGATAGAAGTCGGGGTCGCCCTTGCGCAGGCCGAACAGCTTGCCGATCACGTAGACGTGCGCGAGCAGTCCGGCCAACAGTCCCGCCGAGTAGCCGATCGTCACGGTGGTGACGTGGATCCCCAGCCAGAAATTGGTGTCGAGCACCGCGACGAGCTGCGGCATCGACTCGTTGCCGCGATCGAACGCTTCCTTGACCTCGTAGCGCTGGGTGAGCATGAGACCCGCCGCGCCGATCGCCGCGGCGAAGGCGACCGCGACGCGGCGTCGATCGAGGTACTCGATGATGAGCGAGACCAGGACGCCGAACGCCGTGATCCACGGGATCGTCTCGTAGAGCGTCGACACCGGTGGATGGGCGCGCAGGTAGCAGCGCCACGTGATCGCCGTCGCGGCCATCGCCCAGGGGACGAGCAGCAGCCAGAACGTGACGCGATGGAGCTTGTGATCCGGCCGGAGCAGCCAGCCGACCGCCACCAGCAGGAAGCAGAGCAGGTAGCCGATCGTCGCCCGATAGAAGAGGTCGGCTCGGTAGTAGGTGATCTCGCTCGCGACCTTCCCGTACTGGCCGCGCTTCGTGGCAACCTGCACCAGCGAGTCGCGGGCGCGCGTGAGCGGTGCCTTCATCGCCGCGAGGTTGCCGCGCGCCTCCCACGCCTCCTCGAACGCGACGATCGCCGGCAGGTGGAGATCGACCGCCTTCGACGTGGGCGAGGAGGCGAGCGCGAAGAGGTTCTCGATGGTGAGCCACTCGTCCTTCTGTTTCCGGACGTCTTCGAGCGGTACGTCGCCACGGTTCACGACCGGCGCCGCCGCGGCATGCACCGGTGCCGCGGGCGGGTCGTCGTCCGGTGGATAGAGGGCGAGCAGGCTCGAGAACGCTGCCATCCTCTGGACGATCTTGAAGTAACCCAAGAACGCCTCGGCTTCGGCTCGGCGCTCCGGGATCACGCTTCCATCCGGGGCGAGCAGTTCGCGCTGACGGGCTTCGAGCGCGCCCACTTTCGGCAGCACCGTCGAGAAGCGGAGCTGGGTCGGATCGCCGAGCAGGGTGCCGAGGTTGGCCTGCGGCGGCGGGACGAGATACTCGCGCCGCGCGAAGGTCAGCGTCACGAGCAGACCCTCGAACTCGTTCATCTTCCGGGCGAGCTGGACGATCTGCTCCTCGAGATAGGTCCGGTTCTTCGCGAACCGCTTGAGCTCGTCGTGCTCCAGCTCCCCCGCCTTGTCGACCAGCTGCTCGCGGCCGGGCTCGAGCTCGACGTAGCTGTAGCGGTCGCGCTTGGTGCGCTTCGCGATGCGCGGCACACCCATCGCATCGAGCAGCTCCCACGTCTGCAGCTGGAAAGAGCGGTAGGTGCGCGCCTGATCCGGGAAGAAAAGGCAGTCGAGCAGCCACTCGATCGGCTCGAGGCTGCTCTCGGTGTCGTCGGCCTCGTCGGTGG
>CAYRQC010000234.1:0-9257 GCA_964426265.1 uncultured Phycisphaerales bacterium
GGAGGATGTCGATGCACTCGCGTTTCTGGCGCACCGGACTGGCTCTCTTGTTGGCGGCGGTGACGAGCTGCGCGCCGCTGCTCCAGACCTATCTGGCGCATCTCGATCCCGAAGGCCCGGTTTTCGCCGCCGCCAATCCGGTGGCGAGGCCGGCGCCAGCGCCGGTGGTGGCGCGCGCCGCGGTGGTCTGCCGCTTCCTCGACGAGCGACCGGAGGAGGAGCGGACGCGGACGAAAGAGGCGACGATCCAGGCCGTCACCGGTGTGATCTCGCTCGGGCTCACCGTCGTCTTCGACGCGTTCTCGCCGGAGAATCGCGATCAGCCGATGGACGGGCTCGAGGACGAAGTCGGTCGCCGCCTCGCCAGCTACCTGCAATCGTCGGGCACATTCGCCTCGTGCACCTTCGTCGATCGTTCGCGTGAGCTGCTGCTCGGCAGTGCGGGTGGCGGTGGCGCGGACAGCAGCGGTGCACTCGGTCCCGGCCAGCTACTCATCACCGGCACGATCCACCGCTTCGCCGGCAGGCGCGACGACACGACGACGGTCAGTGTCAACGATGCCGCTCGCAGCAACGCGATCGTCTACGGCCACGGCGCGATTCGCACGGTGATCGAGGTCATCGATCCGGTCACGCGCGCGGTCGTCTGGCAGGGCGACGTCGCGGTGGACGAGTCGCGGCAGCTCGATCCGAAGCTGACGCTCGGAGACACCACTTGCACGCTCGAGAACAAGTTCGCGGTGATGGCGCTCGGCGCGTTCGTGAAGCAAGCGGAGCTTGACCTTCGCAGTGGACTTGCGAGCACCGCGTTGGCCGCGCCGATCGCGCCACCGCCGAGTTCGCCGCCGGTAGTCGCCACCAGCGCGCCCACCGTGCCTTCGGTGACTAGCGCGCCCGCAGCTCTCGCGGCGTCGATCCCGGTGCTGGGCGCGGTCGATCTCGCGCGTTCGATCGCGTGGTACCACGACCAGCTCGGCTTCGAGTCGCGGCCGCTCGCCGGTGGTGGCAGCGATCGGGTCCTGCTCGAGCAGGGCGGTGCGCTGCTGCTGCTCCAGCATGTGGCTGCCGCGCCAGCCGCCCGGTCGGAGAACGGCTTCGAGGTCTGGTTCCGCGTCAACGTCCGAGCGCTCGCCTCGCTCTGGTCGTCGATCGAGGGTCACGCCGACCTCGTCGAGCCGCTCCACGAGCTTGCGGGCGGTGGCGCGCGCTTCGTCGTGCGCGACCCCGACGGCAACCGGCTCTGCTTCGGCGACTGAGCGAAGTCGCTGGAATCGTTCGCTGCCGCGCTGATCGCAGGGAACGCGACGATCGCAGGGAAACAGCCCCGGCACCGAAGGTGCCGCGCCGCTCATCAAGCGGCGAGGAGGGGGAGGCCGCGTGTCGCGGCCGACGTGGGAGAGGGCCCGCCTCCCCCACCACCAGGGACTCTTGTCTAGCGAGTTCGTAAACCGTGCGTAGCCTGTGCTATTCGAGTCACCGCCCCGGGGGAGGCCCCCCGGGAAGCCGTTCGAATAAGCGCGGTAATAGCACGAACGATCGGAATCGGAGCAACGAGCATGAGCATTTTTTGCCGGAACTACTGGTGGACGTTGGCGCTCGTGGTCAGCGGATCACCGACCGCGATCGGGCAGACGATCAGCAACGGCGACTACGCGGTTCGCATCGATCGGATCGGGCTGATCTTCGGCCTGCCGGCGACGGGACTCTTCACGACCTACGGGCCGCACGTCCGTCTCGAGCAGAAGATGGCTGAGTACTTCGGCGTCGCCTTCAACACGCCGGGCGGCGCCGTGAGTGCCGTCGGTGTTGGCAAGCAGCCCGACTACGCTCGTCGCACACCGGTCACCTACGTTCGCAGCAACTTCACGAGCGACAGCGGGGTGACGGTGGGTCAGGTCGGCAATCTCGAGATCGAGCACACCTTCTCGTTCGACGACGCGACCCGCTGTTTCGTCATCGGCGTCGTGCTGCGCAACACGGGTGACACGCAGATCCGCAACGTCGTCTACTCGCGCGAGTGGCGCGGGCCCGGGATGCGCAGCGGCACCTTCCCGGCCGATCTCGAAGACGCCCTGCCGGATGCGCCCGATGAGGTCTGGCGCATGGCGTGGATGCCCAACAACCTGCTGCCGCATGCATCCCAGGGCTGTGTGCTCGCCCTCATTCCGCCGCCGCCGAGCGGCTTCTCCCCAACCATCGATGACGTGCCGCTCCGGCTCTGGACCAATCCGAACTGGCCGACCGGCCTCATCTTCGGCAACACCAACGGCATCAGCTTCGGCGACTACGACCACGACGGCTGGACCGATGTCGTGGTGGCGAACGGCGCGAAGCTCTGGCGCAACCTGGAGGGCACCGACTGGGTGCTGGCGAGCGATCTCTCCGGTTACTTTCCGCAAGGCAGCACTCGCTACGGCTGCGCCATCGCCGACTACGACGACGATCAGCGCCCCGATATCGGCACCGAGCCGCGCGTGTTCGGGTTCGACGACTGCCTGCACCTGCTGCACAATCTGGGTGACGCCACCTTCGATGACGTGGCCGATGATCCCAACATCCTCGACGTCCAGCCGTGCGACTCCGACACCGAGACCAACTCCGTCGCGGACGTCGATGGCGACGGCTACCTCGACTGGTTCATCCCGACCTATCCCGACTGGCTCGGCGGGCCCGGCAACTGGTTCCTGCACAACCAGGGGCCCGACCTCAACGGGACCTACACCCTGAAGGAGCGGTCGAAACCGGCCGGGCTCGACAACCCGCCGCTCCCGGTGAATCGCCCCGAAGGCACCGAGTTCGTCGATGTCGATGCCGATGGCGACGTCGATCTCTACAGCAACAACACGCTCTACCGCAACCTCTCGACGCCCGGGAGCCCGCTCTTCGAGGCGATGACCGAGCTCGGCTCGGGAGTCATCTTCAGCGACATCCTCGACGAAGGCGCCGGATTCCTCGACTTCGACATGGACGGCGACCTCGACCTGTGCATCGCCTTCTGTGACGCCGGGGTCGGCGTGCGCATGTTCGAGTCGCGGGGTGACGGCACCTTCGCCGTGCTGCCGAAGGCCACCTTCGACTCGCCGAGCACCGGGCTCTGTCTCGGTCTCTCGTTCGAGGATTGGGACAACGACGGCGACGTCGACGTCTCGACCAGCGAGGTGTTCCGCCGCAACCAGTGGATCGAGGCCGGCGCGCGCCACTTCACGGTCGCGACCCACAGCATCCCGCCGAACCACATCACCGATGCGACTCCGGCGTGGGGCGACTTCGACCACGATGGCGACCTCGATTCCGCGCTCGGCAACTGGTTCGAGAAGGGCCGGCTCTACGAGAACTATCTCTACGACGCGACCACTCCGATGGAGGAGCGCCGCTACATCCGCGTGCGCGTGGTGCGCGACTCCGACGAGTTCGATGACGGTCTCGAGACGGAGTTCGGTGCCCAGGTGACGGTGACGCCCCACGGTCATCCGACCGACAGCTTCAAGCGCACGAAGGTCGTGTCGAGCTCGGCCGGTTACCTGAACCAGAACGAGTACGTGCTGCACTTCGCACTGCCGGTCGATCCCGATCCCGATCCGCAGATTGACCTGTCGTTGGACCTCGCGGTCGACTTCAAGGGAGCGGCCTCCCAGGGCACCATGCGCATCGATCGCCACGTGAATCCGGTGCTCGGCGAAGTGGACCTTGCGGAGCTCGAGAACCGCGAGATCGTCATCTACCGCAGCGGACGCGTGAAGATCGACGGCTGCGACTTCCGGCCGGCGATTCCGGTCGAACCGCTGACGACCTGCAACGGCGGGCTCGTGTTGGCGGGCATCGACACGCCGATCCAGCCACCCTTCCCGGTGCCGACCGGAAGCTGGTTCCTCGGCACCGAGTTCTCGACCCAAGGAGCGCTCGTGCCGCTGCGCGTCGAGGAGCTGATCCTCGATGGCGCGACCGCGGCGGCTTTCGACTGCAACGGCGTGAAGGCCAACGTCTTCGTCTGGGATGTCACCGATCCGGCAAACCCGGTGATCGCGCAGGGCGGGCTGCGGAGCTACACGACCGGCGGGCGCAACTATCGTTCGTATCTGCCGATCGACGTCACCTTCCAGCCGGGCCGCATCTACCGCGTCGTGGCGCACATGCGCACGCACCGCGAGACGGCGATCGTCGGGCCGGTCACGGACGGGCCGATCACCACGAACGGCGGGCTCTTCTATCGCGACAGCTCGGCGTGCGATGGCGTGGCGGTGGCCGCGGCGATCGTCGACCCGACGGTCATGAGTTTCTCGATCCGCTTCCGCGAAGAGCCGATCGGTTCGTTCGCCGACCTCGCGATGGGACTCGCCGGAACCTACGGCGTGCCGCGCATCGTGGGCAGCGGCGACCTGCGCCCGGGTGAGACGGTGACGGTGGCGCTCGACCAGGCGCTCGAGAATGCGGCAGTGTTCCTCGTCTACGGCACGACGACGACCTGCCTGCAGTTTGGCGATGGCGCGCTCGTCCCGTCGGTCGATGTCGTGCTGACGGGAACGAGCACCGACAGCACCGGCGGTGCGAGCTTCTCCGACTGCTTCGGCTCCGACGTCATCCCGGGCGACAGCTTCTTCGTGCAGTTGGTGATCGTCGACCCTGTGGCCGTTGGCGGCTTCTCGATCAGCAACGCCCTCGCGGCGACGACGCCCTGGTGACCACCCATGCACCTTTCAGGCGAGTGCGCGCAGGAGCTTGGGTGGGAGCAGCCAGAGCAGGCGGCCGGTGGGGCGAGCGGGGTCGGGTAGGTCGAGGGCGACGGCGGCGGCTTTGCCGAGCGCGGTGATGGCACGGCTGGAGCTGCCACACGCGAGCGCGATGACGCGATCGAGATGAGGGGCGTGGCCGACCACCAAAACGCGCCGCGCGCGCAGCTCCGGCAGGAGCTGGAAGAGGTCGCGCGGGTCGGCTTCGGAGAGCACGGCGCCACTCACCAGCAGCTCCGGTTCCTTCGGCTGCAACTCGGCGGCGATCAAGGCGGCCGTCTGCTCGGCCCGGCGTAGCCCACTGTGCAGGATCCGATCGGCTCTGAATCCGATCTTTTTCAGCGCCCGCGCAGCCTTGCGCACCCGGCGGATTCCGAGCGGCGTGAGTGCGCGATCCGCATCGGTCGACCGCTGCTTCCCTGGGAGCGACCGCATGTCTGCGAGTTCTTCCGCGATGCCGTGCCGAATGAGCACCAGAATCATCACTGTTCTCCTATGGTTCGGAATCAGCAACACCCCTCGTGCCCCTTGCACCGTCTGTTATGCCTTCTCGCCAGCGTTGGGGAACGCACAGAAGAACTCGCCATGCATCGCTCGCCGAGCGTCATTTCATCCGAATCAGAGCTGCCGCTGATTGCGGCGGCGGGGCCGTCGATCGATCGCCGCTCCGCCACCCATCGCAGCGTCGCGCGCGCATTCGAGGCCGCCATCAACGAGGCACTGGAACAGGCAGCGCGCGTCGAGCTCGATCCCGGCGACGCGCTGCACCAGTTTCGCCGCGCCGTCCGCCGCGCCCGCGCCGTGATCGAGGCCGTCGCCCACCAGCTTCCACCCGCGTCGCGCCTCGAGCTGCTCTCCGTGTTGCGCGCCGTCATCCGGGCGACCGGCGCCATGCGTGATCGCGATGCCCTCCCGGTGATGCTCGCCGAGCTGCCCCATTCGGAGGTGACGGCCGAGGCGCGCGCGACGCTCGAGGCGCGTCTGCTCGGCGCCCGCCTCGCGCAGCGCCAACCGTTGCAGCGCGCCCGCCGCCTCGCGGTCGCCGCCGCGAAGCTGACGCTGCTGCCGCAAGCTCTCGAGGCCGCGCTCTGCCCGAGGCTGCCGTCGACCGCGATCCACGACGGCTGGCTCGTGCTGGCGCGGCGCGCCCGCAAGGCGACCCGCGCCGCGTTGCTCGCGAGCGAGAACAGTGCGATCGTCCACCGCGCGCGCAAGCGGCTGCGGCTGCTCGCGCAGTCGCTGCTCGCCCTCTCGCCCCGCGGGTCGAGCGCGGCCCGCCGCGGTCGCCGCTTCGCGGAGCTCTCGACGCGGCTCGGCGCCACGCTCGATTACGGGTTGCTCGTCGAGCTCGCGCGGGCCGATGGGGCGGCCGTCCGCTCGCGCTCCGGCCATGAGTTGGTCGGCCAGCTCGAACGCCACGCCTTCGGGCGCCGCCCCAAGCTCCTGAAACGCGCCCGCCGCAGCCTCGCGCGCCGGCGCTGGAAGCTCGCAGAGCTTCGCGCGTCTCATGCGTCTCAGCGCAAGCCCGCGCGCGTGACGGAGCGCTGAACACCGTGTTCCTTCGTTCGTAAGGGTGCAACGAAGGGGGGTCTGTCGATGCGCCATCCGCGAGCTGGATCGACGTTGCACCGACTGCTCGTGGCGGCGACCGGCTTCGCGGCCGCCGCGCTCGTGGTCGCCGATCGCACGCCCTTCGAGGAGGCGCTCGAGCGGGCGACGCGCGCGCTCGAGACCCAGCGGCTCGACGTCGCGCGGGCCGAGATGGTGCGCGCCCTCGAGCGAGATCCCAAGTCGCCGGAAGCGTGGGCGTTGCGCGCCAAGATCGCCGCCGCCGGCAGCGACCTCGACGACCAGCTCTTTGCCCTCCATCGCCGCTTCTCGTTGCGCATCGCCCAGAAGGCGCGCAAAGGCGAGCTCGAGGAGCTGCGCAAGGAGATCGAGGCGCTCGATCCGATCGCGCCCGACCTGCTCGATCTCAAGTCGGTCTACGTCGAACGCCTCGCCCCGCTGGCGGATGCATACGAGAAGGAGCGGCGGCCCCACTCCGCGATCCGCGTCCATCAGCAGCTCCTCGCGCTCGACCCCGACCGCGAGGAGAGCCGCACCGCGATCGAGCGCATCTCCGCCCAGCCCGACCCGAGCCTCGCCGAGACGGCGACGGCGCGCGACCTCTTCGAAGGGGTCAGCGACGAGTGGATGCGCAAGTTCGACCTCGACCACGCGACCTGGGAGACGATGGGCCTGCTCGAACGCGCGAACTACGTCACCAAGACCGACGGCGGCTACAAGGTGATGGTCAGCGCCGCCGAGGCGATGGACCAGATGAACGGCTTCTATCGGGAGTTCTTCCAGTACGGGACCGAGAAGGATGGCAAGAACGTCCCGCGCATCGATCTGCACATCTTCAAGAACCGCGACGAGTACCTGAAGCTCGGCAAGGGGCCGCCGGTCGAGTGGTCGGGCGGGCAGTTCACCGGCGATGCGGTCGAGACCTACCTCGGGCAGGGCGGCTTCGAGGAGGTCACGACGACCCTCTTCCACGAGGCGGCGCACCAGTTCGTCGGCCTCGCCACGTCCGCAGTCGGCTGGCTGAACGAAGGGCTCGCCTCGTTCTTCGAAGGGTCGCGCATCCTCGCCAACGGCACGGTTCTCATGAACATGCCGGCGAACCACCGCCTCTTCCCGCTCGCCGATCGCATGGAGCAGGGTTGGATGAACGGCCCGAACGATGGTGTCGATCCGTCGAACTCGAATGCCGAGCCGAAGACCGCGCCGACCTTCCGCATCGTGCTCGAGAACCAGTACGCATGGGGTCCGCCGTGGTACGCCCCGACCTGGGGCGTGGTCTATTTCCTGTGGAATTACCAGGACCCGATCGACGGGCGCTTCGTCTATCGCGCCGCGTTCCACGAGTTCATCGACAAGTCGGGCGGGCGCGCGGGCGAGGGGGCGGTCGAGAACTTCGAGAAGGTCGTGCTCGGCAGTCCGCAGGCGCCTACCAAGGGCGTCAACTTCGAGGATGCCGACGAGCCGATGGCACTCCCGAAGGACGTCGCCGCGCTCGACGAGGTCTGGAAGAAGTGGATCCTCGAGCTGCGCGACGAGCAGAACGGCAAGAGCGATCCCGACCGCCCCTATCTCCAATGGGCACGCCACGCGTTGACCCGCAAGGACGTGGACGTCGCCAAGGAGCACTTCGAGAAGGGCCTGGTCGCCGAGCCGAACAACGCGGAGCTGCTGACCGACTTCGCCAAGTTCCTGGCGACCAAGGAGAAGGGCGGCAAGGCGGGGCGCGCGACCGATCGCGCCGCCAAGCTCACGCTGCGGGCGTTGCAAGTGCTCGAGGCGGCGCAGCCGGTCGAGGCGGCGAAGGTGAAGGCGGCCGACCAACTCCTCTCGTCGCTCGACCCCAAGCGCCGCACGCTGACGCGCATCCTCGACCAGCTCGAGGCGACCGCGAAAGGCGTCGCCGAGCGCTACCTCGCCGCCGGCCGCCCGAGCATGGCGATGGAGGTGAGCTACAAGCTCGGCACCGAGCTCGACTTTCCGGCGCTCTTCGAGATCTTCGAGCGGGCCGCGCGTCTCTCCGGCAAGTCGCTCGCGCTCTGGAAGCTCGCCTACAACGAGCAGAACCTCGAAGGCTGGATCGACGCCGGCAACGACGCCTTCCACGCCGCCGGGCCCGAGATCACCTCGCAATGGGGCGATCTCACGGCCAGCAAACACGACTACCAGTTCCTGATCTATGACACCCTCACGTCGGGCGACTTCTCGTTCGAGGCCGAGCTGCTGGCGGAGAACAACGTCCTCGAGTTCGCGGGGCTGGTCTTCGGCAAGAAGGCCTCGACCACGTTCCACACGCTCGTCTACTACCCCGGCCGCGCCGCCGACGCGCGCTACCAGATCGATGGCCGCCAGGCCGCCGTCGACCTCACCAGCTTCTACGGCGCCGGCGAGTTCCGCATCTGGCGCCACAACGTGCTGCCGGGCACGGTGTCTGGTTGGCACAAGATGCGGGTCGACGTCGTCGGCCTGATGGTCGACGTCTGGTGCGACGGCGAGCTCGTCGTCACCCAGGAGTTCCCGAACCTCGACGTGCTGCGCGGTGGCATCGGCCTCATCACGGGGCCGGGCGCGGCGAAGTGGCGCAACGTCCACTACCTGCTGCGCCACCCGCGCGATCCGGGCGCGCTGATCGAGCGCGACCTCACCATGCACCGGTTGAAGGAGGAGGCGTCGAAGAGCGGCAAGCCGATCAGCTCGAGCTTCGTCGGGATCACGCCGCCGTTCCCGGAGATGGTGAAGTGGGTCACCGAGCCGCGCAAGAGCTTCGAGGAGGCGGGGCCGGTGCCGCAGCTCGTCGCGCTGCTCTCGATCCAGCAGAACGACAAGCTGCCGATCGACGGCTGGTTGAAGGAGTTCACCCACAAGTACAGCGAGCTCGGCTTGCGGACGATCGTGATCGCCTCGCCCGACGACGTCACCTTCGCCGAGTATGCGAAGAGCCACGCGCTCCCCGGCTCGCTCGCC
>CAYRQC010000235.1:0-2837 GCA_964426265.1 uncultured Phycisphaerales bacterium
CGACGAACATCCTCTTCATCCTCGGGGGTGCGTTCGAGGGGCTCGAGAAGATCGTCGAGGCGCGCGTTGGCCGAAAGACCATGGGCTTCGGCGCGACGCTCGCCCAGAACACCAAGGAGACGACCGCGATCCTCGAGCAGGTCATGCCCGACGACCTGCTGCGCTACGGGCTGATTCCCGAGCTGGTCGGCCGACTGCCCGTGGCGGTCTCGCTCGAGTCGCTCGACGAGGTTGCGCTCGTGCGGATCCTCAAGGAACCGAAGAACGCGCTCACCAAGCAGTACGGAAAGCTCTTCGAGCTCGAGGACGTGGCGATCACGTTCGAGGAGACGGCGCTCCAGGCCATCGCGAAGCGGGCGATCACCCGCGGCACGGGCGCGCGCGGCCTGCGCTCGATCCTGGAGGAGCTGCTGCTCGACACGATGTTCGAGCTGCCCAGTCGCGACGACGTGATCGAGGTGCGCGTGACCGAGGCCAGCGTGCTGAACCGCACGCCGCCGCTGCTCGAGCTGTCGGGCAAGCGGCAGAAGAAAGAAGCCTGAGCGCCGACCCGCTCGTCATCCGGCGCCTCGAGTTTCTCGGCGGCATGGCGACCAGCGGCGGATGGCGGCCACCGGCGGACCTGCCCGAGATCGCGTTCGCCGGACGCTCGAACGTGGGCAAGTCGTCGCTGCTCAACAAGCTCGTCCGCCGCAAGGCGTTCGCGCGCGTGAGCAACACGCCGGGGCGAACGCGCGAGGTGAACTTCTTTCGCGTGAACGACGCGTTCGTGCTCGTGGACCTCCCGGGCTACGGATACGCGCGGACTTCGAAGGAGCGGCGCGCGGAGTGGCGGCCGCTGATCGAAGGCTACCTGAGGAACAACCCCGCGCTCCGTGGAATCGTCCAGCTGCTCGATGCGAGGCACGCGCCGACGGACGACGACCGGCGCATGCTGGACCTGCTCGCCGAGCTCGGCGTGCCCGCGGTGATCGTGGTAACGAAGACGGACAAGCTCGCGCGCGGCAAGGTCGGCGAGCGCGCCCGCGCGCTTGCGGCCCAGCTCGGGCTCGGCGAGGATCAGGTCATCCCGTTCAGCGCGGTAACCGGCGCCGGGCGGGACGAGCTGGCGGAGGCCGTGGTGGCACTGTTGGAGAATCCCGGGGCGAAATCGCCGTGAACCGCCTTCGACGCATGGCGCGGGCGATCAGCGCGGTCGCGACGCTGGGTGCGTGCCTGGGCGCGTGCGCCGCGCCGTTCGTGGCACCGCAGGCCGCGTGGGCGCAACAGGCGGGAGCGCGTGACCGCGCGCGCGCGGATTCGCTGCAGCGGGCGCAGCGGTCAGGACTCATCCCCGCCGGATTCGGCTCCCTCCGCAAGGACGACATCGCGCTCGTGGTGCAGAGCCTCGGCCTGACGGTCAAGGCCATTCCACTCGACGAGAACGTGATCCGGACGCTCGCCCCGGACTCCTATCGGCCGCTGCACGCGCTCAGGGAGACCAAGTCGAAGGAGCTCGAGGCGATCCGCTCGCGCACGGGACTCCCGTCGGTGCAGGCCTGGTACGTGCTCTACGCGAACCTCGAGCAGGGGGAGGCCCGCTACGACCAGGCCGACTTCCTCGTGCGGAGCGCGGGGCGTGACTTCCGGCCGCTGCGCGTGCTCCCGATCAATCCGCGATTCGGTGACGGACGACTCGTCCAGCGCGCGACGGCGGACGCCATCTATGTGTTCGATCCGGCCATCGACCTCGATCAGCCAATCACCGTGACCATCGGGACGCAGCAGTCGACGGCGTGGAGCGACGTACTGCTGCGGATCGAGCGCGAGCGCTCGCTGGTCTGGTCGCGCGCGGCTGCCGGAAAACCCTGAGGGACGACCCATGGTGCTGCGCCCCTTGCGGAAACTCGGAGCGGCTCCGTCGGCCGCGCTCGCGGATGCGTGGCTGGAGCAGGTCGAGGCGGCGCTCGCGGATCCAGCGGTCGACCGCGCGAGGTTCTGCCGCGAGACGCTGTGCGAGATCGCGTACCCCGCGTTCGCCGGGAACTGGGACACCGCCGTGGCGGACCCGAAGCTCGCGACCGCCACGCGGCTCTCGCTCGCCTCGCTCGACCCGCGCAACGTGACGCTCGAGCCCGAGTACTATGCGGAGTGCGACGACGCGGCGTTCCAGAAGGTGAAGCCGCTCCTCTGGCTCTGGTACTCGTTCGACCGGCTCCCGATCGGCGGCCAGAACGTGGACCTCGGCGTCCGGTTCCGGCGACTGCTGGCGCCGCGGATCTTTCGCCGCTGCGGCGAGCGCTTCAAGGCGTTCCAGCACGTCGAGTTCTCGTTCGGCTACAACATCGAGTGCGGCGACGACTGCGTGGTGCACCGGCACGTGCTGCTCGACGATCGCGGCGGGATCGTGATGGGCAACAAGGTCTCGATCGCCGACTACGCGAACATCTACTCGCACACGCACAGCATCGTGGAGCAGGCCGACGTGACGGACGCGCCGACGGTGCTCGAGGATGGGGTGCGGATCACCTACCACGCGACGATCCTGGCCGGCGTGCGCGTGGGCACGAACTCGATGGTCGGCGCGGTGGCGGTCGCGACGAAGGACGTGCGGCCGTACCACGTGAACGTCGGGATTCCGGCGAAATCCGTGCGGGTGAAGCCGAATGCGCCTGCGTCGGCGCTGGAGCGGCTCACCAGCGTGCCGGAACGGGAGAAAGACAAGAACGAGTAGACGGTAGACCGTAGACGGTAGACCGTTCACGTTTGCTTCGCGACGCATACGTAGACGGTCTACGGTCTACCGTCTACCGTCTACTCGCAGTTGCAGTTACCCCACCCGCAGCACGTCCTCCCCC
>CAYRQC010000236.1:0-5421 GCA_964426265.1 uncultured Phycisphaerales bacterium
CACGAAGACGTCTTCGAGCTTCGCCGAGTGGGTCGAGAGGCGGCTCGGCCGCGCGCCGCGCTGGCGCAACGCATCGATCACGAGCGGCAGCGTCGCGTGGATCTCCTTCACCGACAGTCGGTAGCCGGCCGCATCGGGCAAGCAGCCGGCGACGCCGGGAATCGCGGTGAAGAGCTCCGCGGGCAGCGGCGGATCGCTGCCCACCTCGATGATCTCGTCGGCGCCGAGCCGCGCGATCAGCTCGCGCGGCGTGCCAAGCGCGATCACCTTCCCTTTGCGCATGATCGCGATGCGATCACAGAGCTTCTCGGCCTCCTCCATGTAGTGAGTGGTGAGGAGGATCGTGCGACCGCGGTCGCGCAGCCGCCGGATGATCTCCCACAGTGAGCGGCGCGCCGCCGGATCGAGCCCGGTGGTCGGCTCGTCGAGGAAGAAGAGCTCCGGATCGGCAACCACGGCACAGGCGATCGCGAGGCGCTGTTTCTGACCGCCCGAGAGCTTTTCCACCCACGAGTCGGCCTTGTCGGTCAGCTCGACCTGCGAGAGCGCATCGTCGACCGCAATCCGCTGGGGATAGAAGCTGCGAAACAGCCGGACCGTCTCGCGCACCGAGAGCTTGTCGTAGAGCTGCGTCTCTTGTAGCTGGATGCCGATGCGGGCGCGCAGCTCCGGCCCGTGGCCCGACCACGGGAGCCCGAGCAGCTCCACCTCACCGGAGGTCGGACGCTGGATCCCTTCGAGGATCTCGACCGTGGTCGTCTTGCCCGCGCCGTTGGGGCCCAGCAGCCCGAAGCACTCGCCGGCACGCACCTCAAGGTCGACGCCATCGACGGCCGTCAGTTGATCGAAGCGCTTGACGAGAGCACGCGTCTGGATTGCAGCAGTCATGGCCATCAGTTTCTAGCGCTCGGGTCGCGTCGATACCGAGTACGGAAGGCAGCGTACTGATCGCCAACGTCCATCGTCGAGCGATCGACCGGCAGCCGCTGCAACTGGCGCGCCCGCACCTCGGCGACCGTCACCGCGAGCGCCGCACGCAGTGCCGCCGGGTCGCCGACCGCGAACGAACGTCCGCGATCGGCTGGCACGCACTCGGTCATGCCTGCGAGATCACTCGTCACGATCGCGAGCCCGGCCGCCCGCCCTTCGAGCACGACGAAGGGCGTGTTCTCGCGCCAGAGCGAGGGCACGACCAGCACGTTCAGCCCCGACAGCACGTGCGCCAACTGCTCGCGCGCGAACGAGCCCTGGAAGACGATCCGCGGCTCGCCGGCGGCCAATTCGCGCAGCTTGGCGTCGTAGTCGGGGAAGTCACCGAAGCGCCCGTAGCAGTCGAGTCGCACGTCTTGATCGGGCAGTCCGCGGAGCGCCTCGAGCAGCACCGCGAGCCCCTTGTGCGGCGCGAACGTGCCGAGGAACCCCACGTGCACCACGTCCCGCGGCGGCGGCTCGAGCCCTTCGAGCAGCGACCAGTCGATCGCGTAGGGGACGACCTCGAGCTGCGGCGGCGCCGCGCCGACGCGCACCAGCGCCTGCTTCACGGTCTGCGACGGCGAGATCACGCCGTTCGCGCGCGCCAGTGCCGCCGCGAGTCGCCGCGGCCGCTCGATCATCGCGAAGCCGCTCTGCTCGCCGCTGGTGTCGTCGGCGGGGAACTCGCCGGCTGCGCGGCGCTCGGCATGGCGGCCGCGCGCCCACGGCTCGCGCGCCCACGGCGCCATCACGGTGTGGACGCAGTCGAAGCAGCCGTAGCCGCCGTCGGGCGGGCCGTCGCACTGCACCTGCCGTTTGCCATCGCCCACCGGCTCATCCCGCAGCAGCAAGAAGTTCGGGCAAACGAACCAGAAGTCCATCAGGTGCACGAAGAACCGGATCCGGCGCGCGACGATCTGGTCGATCCGATCGATGCCGACGAAACGCAGATGGAAGAGGTGCACCACGTCGGGCCGGAACTCGTCGAGCAAGGCACCGAAGCTCGCCTCGTTCTGCGGATTCCACCAATCGGCGAGGACGTGGTTCTTGACGGCGTTCTTGGCGAACGCGTGGCAGACGACCGGCACGCCGCCGAACTCGTAGCGCAGGAGCTCGGCCGGTCGGTCGGGCTGCCGCCAGTCGGGATCGACGGTGTAGATGCGGACGTCGTCGCCGGCGGCACGGCCGGCGCGCGCCAGCGCCAGCACGTATTGCTCGGTTCCGGAGATGTACTTCGGAAAGAACTGGTGAACGACGTAAAGGACGCGCATCGCGGCACCCGAAGGGATCGGCCAGCGGCGCACCTTAATGGACGGCGAGCCCCTGGGGACGCAGCTTTACGCCGGGCGGCGGGCGAGCTAATGAGGCGCGCTCGCATCGGCTTGCCGATCGGACACCACCCAGACGACCGCTGACCAGACGACCGCCGACAAGACCGCCGATGAGAATCGCCCTCCTCTCCTTCGAGTACCCCCCCGAGACCGGGTTCGGCGGCATCGGCACCTACGCGTGGTACCAGGCGCGGGCGCTCGCGAAGCTCGGTCACGAGGTCCACGTCCTCGCCGGGGCGACCGACACGACGCTGCTGCGCAGCTCGGCGCACGACGGCGTCACCGCCTTCCGCTACCGGCCCGGCGGCCGCTTCATGACCGCGCTGCGCCGGCTCGACAAGCACCGCCTCTGGTGGACCAAGAACCGCATCGAGAACGGCTGGGCGATGCACCTCTCGCTGAAAGAGCTGCGCCGGCGCTTCGAGTACGACGTGGTCGAGATGCCCGAATGCGGTGGCGAGGGGCTCTTTCTCAACTGGCTGCAGCGCGCGAAGACGGTGATGAAGTTCCACTCGCCGGCACAGCTCATCATGTCGACCTACGACGTGCGCAAGGCCGACATCGTCGCCTGCTCGTGGGTCGAGAAGATCGGCATCCGCGGCGCCGGCGCCTTCATGGCGTGCAGCCAGTTCCTGGCCGACGAGGTGCGCACGAAGATGGGCATCCGCCGCGAGGTGCGCGTCATCGCCAACGGCATCGACCTCGAGCTCTTCGACACCGAGCAGCAGATCGACGCGCGCTCGAAGTTCGGGCTGCCGAGCGACAAGCCGGTGCTCTTCTTCTCCGGCCGCATGGAGCCGCGCAAAGGGATCCACCTCTGCCCGGAGATCTGCGAGACGATCCTGAAGAAGCATGACGTCGCCTTCGCCTTCGCCGGGCGCGATCTCTTCGGCTTCATGGAGAAGGAGCTGCTGCCGCGGCTGAAGGGGCAGACGCTGAAGGGGTCGGTGCACTACCTCGGGCAGCTCACGCTGACGGAGGTCGGCTCGTGCCTGCGCCAGAGCGACATCTACTTCATCCCGAGCCTCTGGGAGAACTGCCCCTACTCCTGCATCGAGGCGATGGCCGCCGGCCGCGCGATCGTCGCGAGCGACGCGGGCGGGCTCCCGGAGCTGATCCAGGACGGCCAGAACGGGCTGGTCGCCACGAGCGGCGATGCCCAGTCGTTCGTCCGGCAGCTCGAACGTCTCATCGCCGACCCGGCGCTGCGCGACCGCCTCGGGTCGGCGGCACGCCGCACGGTCGAGGCGCGCTATACCGACACCGGCATTGCACAGCAGTCGCTCGACTATTGGAAGCAGGCGTTGAAGGTTGGAGCGTGAGATGGGCACCCTTCGGATCGAAGGCGAACCGACGCGCGATCTGCCGCGGGAGCCCTACGACCTGACGCGCAAGCACCTGCTCGAGCCGCACGCGGTCTGCCACGCCCCCTTCGGCTCGCTGCACCTCGGCCGCACGCTCGCGCCTTGCCGCCACAGCGCGGCCGACCTCGGTGACCCGCGCAAGACCTCGGTCGCGCAGGGCTTTGCCGGCGACGCAGTCGAGAAGATGCGCGCGCGCTTCCGCAAATACCTGGTCGATCGCACCGAGTGCGGCCGCTGCGTCCACCATTGGGAAGACGGCGCCGCCGGCGAGAGCCCGGCGCAACGCGAGTACGACGTCGCGCTGCCTCCGGTGAACGGGGTGGCGCCGCAGCTCCACGCACTGTCGGTCGACGCGCGCGTCGCACTGCCGCCGGCGCGGCTCGAAGAGGTGCGCGCGCTGCTGCCCAAGCTCGACCATCTGGTGGTGCTCTGCGATTCGCTCGCGAAGGGCGGCACGGCGGCGCGGTTGGTCGCCGCGATCGATCTGCTGCGGAGCGAAGCGCGGCCGAAGCTGCGGCTGATCGCCTACGGCTTCGTGCCGACCGCCGCCGAGGTCGCGCCGTCGACGAGCGTCGTCGAGATCGAGCTGCCGCTCGCCGCGTCGCCGCTCTCGGAGCTCTGCAAGGAGACGCTCGCCGACCTCGCCGACGATCTCGCCGAGCGTGGCACGCCGCTGACCGTCCGCACCGAGGTCGGCCGCTCGAACTGGACCGAGCTTCGGCGCTGGCTGGTGGACGTGCTCGCTTGCGGTGCCACCCCCGCCGTCGCGCCGCTCCCGAAGGACGATCCCGAATCGCTCGCGGCGGTCGACGCCGACTTGCTCGCGGCGCTCCACGGCGTGCTCTATCGCTGGAGTGTCGAGCTCGCGATCGCCGGCGACGAGAAGAAGGGCGCGGCCGACTTCCGCTCCCTGCTCGCGCGCCTGCGTGAGTGGCAACGCGTCGCCGCCGACCGCGAGGGCGAGAGCGCGCTGCTCGCCATGCCGGAGCTCCGCCATCCGCTGCTGGTCGACGAACGCGAGGCGCGCCTGCTGCTGCAGGACCTGCTACGCGTCTATCACCACCCGCGCCTCGAGCAGTGGCTGCTCGCGCTCGCCCACCACAACGACTTCCAGCGCGGCGCGCACGAGCGCCTCTCCCTCCGCCTGGTGGCGCTCTGGCTCGGCTGTGCCTTCGAGCGGAGCGACGTCCGGCCGGCGCTGCGGACCATCTACGAGAACGCCCCGACCGCCAACGCGCGCATCACCGCCGATCGCGCCGCGCTCGCCGGCTCGCCGATGGCCGGCTGGCACGACGGCTGGGTCAAGGCGCTCGAGCTCGAGAAGGCGCCGCGCCAGAGCCTGCCCTTCCTGGTGGCGCCGATGCGGCGGCGCAAAGAGACCGGCCGCGCGCAAGTCACGGTGATCATCCCGTCGTACAACCACGAGCGTTTCGTCGGGCTGGCGATCGACAGCGTCCTCTCGCAGGCCGGCTCGCGGGTGCGCGTGCTCGTCGTCGACGACGCCTCGACCGACGGCACCGTCGCCGCGGCCGAGACGCGCAAGGACCGCCGCCTCACGATCCGCCGCAACCCGAAGAACCTCGGTCTCGGCCAGAGCCTCTACCGTGCCGTGCGTTCGGTGACGACGCCCTACGTCGCGATCCTCAACTCGGATGACCTCTTCCATCCGCGCCGGTTGCAGAAGCTGGTCGCGGCGCTGCGCAAGCGCCCGCGTGCCGAGGTGGCGGCCTCACGCCTCGCGCCGATCGACAGCG
>CAYRQC010000237.1:0-6417 GCA_964426265.1 uncultured Phycisphaerales bacterium
CGACCCCGGATGCGTGATCACCAGCCGCGTCGCGTGCAGGGCCTGGCGCGGCAGGAGCAGTCGCTCGCGCATCGCGGGGTCGAGGCGCTCCTCGAAGTAGGCGAGGAAGACCGCCTCGTCGAGACCGTGGATCTTGTCGCCGACGATCGGGTGGCCGATGTGATGGAGATGGCAGCGGATCTGGTGGCGGCGGCCGGTATAGAGCCGGCAACGCACGAGGGTGAAATCGCGGAAACGCTGCTCGATGGTGACACCGGTTCGGCATTGCGTGCCGCCGGGTACGACGCCGCGACGGTTGCTGATGGCGCTGGTCGGGTGGTCGCCGATCGGGGCGTCGATCAGCAGCTCCTCGTCACGCACCTCGCCGTGCACGAGCGCGAGGTACTCCTTGATCGTCTCGCGACTGCGCATCTGGCGGCCGAGCTCGGCGGCCACGAAGTCACTCTTCGCCACCACCAGCACGCCGCTTGTCTCGAGATCGAGCCGATGACACAGCTTCGGGACGATGTCGCGCTCCGGGTCGCCTTCGACCCGGAACTTCTCGTGCAGGCGCGTGATGACGGTGTCCTCGAGCAGCCGCCCTGCTGGATGGACCGGAATGCCGGGCGGCTTGTCGACGACGAGGAGGTAGCCATCTTCGTAGAGGATGGTGAGGTCGGGCAGCGGGCCGCTCGAGCGCAGGTCGAGCTCGCGCTTGGGTCGCGGCAGGCGGACGATGATCGTCTCGCCCGCGTGCACGCGCCGCGCCGGCCGTGCCGAGCGATCGGCCAGCTCGACCTTGCCGGTCTGGATCAGCTCCTCGATCTTGGTCCGCGACCGCCACGGACAACGCTTCGCCAGGAAGTGATCGAGTCGCAGCCCCGCCTCGTCACCGCCGACGATCAGCCGCAGACGAGTGCGTAGCGTCGACAGATTGATTGGTTCGGAGTCGTCGGCACTCACCATTGGAGAGGAGGATAGGCGCTGATTCCGGCAGTGCCGCATTTCGTCCTACGCGTCGACACGGCTCTCGTCGCGCGGGATTGGTCGAGCGAGCGCCCGCAGCCAGACACCGGGTCGCCACAGCTCGCGCGTCGGAACGTAGTCGCCCGTGACCGACACGAGCAGATCGACGAGTTGCGGCCTCGCATCGAACAGCCGGAACGCCGTCGCCACCACGCGCGGCCGCCGCAGCCCCCGTTGCAGCAGCGTCGCGAGTCGGTTGTGTGGCGCAATCTCGCGTCGCCAGTCGCGTGCGTAGGGAGCCAGCGCCGCGGCGTCGCGCCGACCGGTGTGGAGTGCACGAGTCACACTTCTTGCCAACAGCTCGGCACCCTTGAGAGCGAGGAAGATGCCCTCGCCCGTGACTGGATCGACATACCCGCAAGCATCGCCGACGAGCGCGGCGCCCGCGAAGACCTGCCGTGTCGTGGTACATGCCATCGAACCGATCCCGCGCACCGGATCGACGCGGTGACCGCTCGCCAGCCGCGGACCGATCGCCGGCAGCCGCGCAAGCCATGAATCGAGCAACGCGTCCCGCGGCGCGCGCTCGCGCCGCCAGAGCTCGCGATCGAGGACGAGGTTGACGCTCACCAGGCCGCCATCGACCGGCGCACACGCCACGAAGCCGCCCGGGAAGAGGTGGACCTCCGCGCGATCGCCCCACGCGACGCCGCCATAGCGTGTGGTGAACGCGAGCTTGCGCAGCCACGGCGTCTCGCGGCGGACCCCGAGCTCGCTCGCGACTTGCGAATGGACACCGTCCGCACCGATGGTGTAGTGAGCCCGCAGCTCGCGCGAGCCGCCGTCGCGGCCGCGCATCGTCACCCCATCGACGGTGCCGTGCGCATCTCGCAGGAGCCCGGTGACGCGGGTCTGCTCGAAGAGCTCGATCGCGCCGGTGCGCTGGGCCGCGCGCAGCAGCACCTCGTCGAAGCGCTCGCGGCGCACCGCCCAGCCGTAGTCGCTCGGCGCGGTGGCACGGCCGACCGTGGTGAAACGGCCGCTCGCACGGCGATCGGCCGCGTGCAACACCATCCCGCGCACCGGTCGGGCGCCGAGGGCCGCGACCTCGTCGTACACCCCGAGCTCGCGCAGCAGTGGCAGGCAGCCCGGGCTCATGAACTCGCCGCACGGCTTCCACCGCGGGAAACGCGCGGCATCGACGATCGCCACCGAGAAGCCGGCGCGGGCGAGTCGCAACGCCGTCGTCGATCCGGCGGGCCCGGCGCCAACGACGACGACGTCGAAGCGGCGCTCGTGCATGGCGCGACTCCGGGGCTGCGGGACGGTGAAACAACGACCAAACCAGGAGCCGCGGCACACTACCTCCGCTCGCACAGCAGGCGCAGCTCACGGTCGAGGGCCTCGTCGAGTGTCGTCGCGCGTGGCCGAGTGCTACCGTGCCCGGCCTTCCTCCGAGAGCGTTCCCGTGAAGATCGCCGCCGTCGCCAGCGCCCTGCCAGTCCACTACTACGAGCAGCGCACGCTCACGACCTACCTCGAGGAGGTCGTCTGGCGTGATCGGCCCGAAGTCGCGCGCCGTCTCGACGCACTGCACCAGAGTGTGCGCGTGGACGGGCGCCACCTCGCCTATCCGCTCGAACGGTACGCGAGCTTCTTGACGTTCGGCGACTTCAACGACGCCTGGATCGTTGCCGCAACGGAGCTTGGCGAGCAGGCGGTCACCCAGGCGCTCGCTCGCGCCGGCCTCACCGTGCAGGACGTCGACGCGCTCTTCTTCTCGACCGTGACCGGGGTCGCGAGCCCGTCGATCGACGCGTTGCTCGTCAACCGCCTGCGGCTGCGTCGCGACCTGCGTCGGGTGCCGATGTTCGGGCTCGGCTGCGTCGCCGGTGCAGCCGCCGTCGCTCGCGCCGCCGACTTCGTGCGCGGGCGCCCCGGCGGCGTCGCCTTGGTGCTCACGATCGAGCTCTGCTCGCTGACGATGCAACGCAAGGATCGCAGTGTCGCCAACCTGATCGCCTCCGGGCTCTTTGGCGATGGTGCCGCGTGCGCCGTCGTGGTCGGCGAGGAGCGGGCGGCGATCGGGCCCCGCATCGTCGACACTCGCTCGGTCTTCTATCCCGACACCGAAGCGGTGATGGGTTGGCGCATCAGTGAGCAGGGTTTCAGCCTGGTGCTTTCGCCGGCGGTCCCCGCGGTCGCGCGCGAGCACCTCGGTCCGGATGTCGATCGCTTCCTGGCCGACCACCAGCTCACGCGTCGCGACATCACTTCGTGGGTGTGTCATCCCGGTGGACCGAAAGTGCTGGAGGCCGCGCGCGATTCGCTCGGCATCACGGACGACGACCTTGCTCTCGCTTGGGAGAGCCTCCGGACCGCGGGCAACCTGTCGAGCGCCTCGGTGCTGCTGATCCTGGAGCAGACGCTCCTCACGCGCCGCCCCGCGCCGGGCGCGCACGGCGTGATGCTCGCGATGGGCCCCGGCTTCTGCTCGGAGCTACTGCTCCTCAGGTGGTAGCACGGCGGGTGCTCGCGAGATCGGATGCGACCCGGGACTGCTCGCGAGTCGATCACATCCCCGCCGGGGTCGCCCACAACGGGTTGGCCAGATCGCGCCAGGAGCGAATCGTGCCCTGCGTTCTCTGTTGCGTGGTCTCTCCGGCGTAGACCAGGGAGCGCGTGACGGCGCGGTTCCAGTCGGCATGCAGGCGCGCGCCGGCCCGCTCCATCGCGGCGAGCGGCTCGGCGAACGGAGTCTGTGACGACTTGACTTCGATGGCGTGCGCGCGCGCTGCATCGGCGATGACGAGGTCGATCTCGTGCCCGACGCGGTCGCGAAGAAACCAGAGATCGGGTGCGAGGCCGCGATTCAGGCGCGCCTTGAGGACTTCGGAGAAGACGAACGTCTCGAAGATCGCGCCGCGCAACGGGTGGGTCTCGAGCTGCTTGGCCTCCTGGATCCCGAGCAGGCAGCAGAGCAGCCCCGAATCGAGCAGGTGGAGCTTGGGTGCCTTGACGAGTCGATTCGTCTGGTTCGAGTGCCATGGAGGAAGGCGGCGCACGAGATAGCTCGCCTCGAGCGTCGAGATCCACGACCGCGCCGTGTTGTGGCTCACGCCACAGTCGGATCCCAAGCTCGAGAGGTTCACGAGCTGCGCGGTACGTCCCGCGCACAGGCGAAGGAAGGTCCGGAAGAGCGCGTGGTCGCCGATCGCGAGCAGCTCGCGCACGTCGCGTTCGACATAGGTCGAGACGTAGGCATCGAGCCAGACGCCTGGAGGCAGCTTCTGATCGTGGATGCGGGGATAGCCGCCGTGGAGCAGCAGCTCATGGAGCGGCAGGTCGATCCCGGCGCCGTGCAGCTCCTCGACGGCGAGCGGCAGCAGCGTGAGCAGCGCGGCGCGGCCGGCGAGCGACTGGCTCACCGACTGCATGAGCAAGAAGTTGTGCGACCCGGTCAGGATGAAACGGCCGTTGCGCTGCGGCTCCTGGTCGACGAGGACTTGGAGACTCGAGAGGAGATTCGGAACGCGCTGGACCTCATCGATGACCGCGCCGTCGCGGATGCCCCTCAGGAAGAGATCGGGCTCTTCGTGAGCGAGCTGCCGCTCGCTCTCTTGCTCGAGCGACCGATAGGGGAGGTGCGGGAAGGCGCTGCGGCAGAGGGTCGTCTTGCCGGACTGGCGCGGCCCGGTCACGACCACGACCTGAAACTGGGTGGCGCGGAGGTGAAGCAAGGGTTCGATGACGCGCCGGATCATCTACGCGTTCGTAGGCGTGTCGTGGCTATTTGTAAATCGGACTTACAAAATGATACATGTCGATCATGCCACTGCATGACATCGACATAAATACCTGCAAAATATGACGATAGATTATAGTTCGTATTCCGACCATTGACGCGCTCCACTGCGAAGTTGCGCACCCGCAGACGTTCAACCATCTGCTTCAGGCTTCGCGGACGTGCTTCACTCACGGCGCCTTCGTCGTTCGTGGCGCGGGCGACGGCGACGGCTTCGGACTCTCGGCGGCGCTAGTGATCAGCGCCCGCCGGAAGGCGTCGCGCTTCTCCGGATCGAGCGCGACCCAGCGGCCCTGGCTGGTGCGTTGCGTCACGACGTGGCCGGAGTAGGCGACGCTGCTCACGTGCTTCCCGTGGTCGGCGAAGAAGTGGACGCGGCTCGACGGGCCGAGCACGACGATGGTGCCTTCCTGCGTGTCCCAACCGAGCTGGTCGTCGGTGGCGGCGCGCGCGTCCTCGAACGCCTTGTGGGTGGGGCGGTTGCCTTGACGCGACCGCTCGCGAGCGTGATCGGTGCGCCGGTCGTCGGTGCGGCGGCGATGCTCGAGATCGCGGCCGGCATCGCGCAGCAACGCGTGACAACGATTGGTGAGCCGCTCGAGCGCGACACCGATGCCGGGGACGCGCGTTCCACCGCGGCCGGTGAAGACGGCGATCTCGCGACGTAACTGGCGCAGTGCATCGGGGAGCGGTGCGAGGATCGACTCTTCGAGGGGAGCGGACGATGTGGCATCGGGCGGCTTGCCCACCAGGTTGATCCCGAGCAACGGCCCGTCCGTCCCCTTCTCGATGCGCACCAGTTGGACGGTCAGCGCCATCAACGATCGCTCACCGCGCGGCACGAAGTAGCCGAGGCAGAGCTGGCCGAGGATGTAGCAACGCCAGCGCGCCTCGTCGAAGCCGGGGAGCAGGCGGCCGTAGACCTCGTCGCGGTGGAGTGGCACGGCGACCAGCTCGCGGCTGCCGGAGCCCTGCGCGCCGCCAGCGCCGTGCGCGCCATAGAGCCGCTCGATCCGACTGTCCTTGCGCCGATGCAACAGCTTGTCGAGCTCGACCCAGTCGGGCCGCCCGGTCTCCTCGTAGCCGGCGAAGACGGCGCGCGCGTGCGGCGGCAGCGAGTGGCCACAGCGCGAGCTCTCGCAGCGCAGGCAGTAGACGTGGCCGCGCTCGAAGGCGACGGCGTTCAGCAAGGCGTCACGGATGCGAGCGCGCAGCAGCTCGATCAGCTTGTCGGCTTCGGCGGACCGGAACTCGTTCGCGAGCCGCGAGTCGACGCCATGGAACGAGAGCAGCACCGGCAGCTCGACGGCATCGAGCTGCACTTCCGGCGCGACGCTCTGCTCCTTGAGCAGCAGCTCGCGCGCGACGCGTTCGAGCTCGGTGAGCGCCGCGGTCACGCGCTGGCGTGGATCGGCGGGTCGGGACGATCGTTCGGCACTCATCGAGGCGCCACCCATACCGCATCGCGGCCGCGGCGCCAGTCTGCGACCGCGGCGCCATCAGCACCGCAGCAGTGCCGTGACCGGGCGCTGCACCACGCGCCGCTATCGTTCGCGACCATGTCCTCGGAGCCGTCACCGACACGCACGCAAAAGGTCGAAGGGCTCCTCGAGCGGGAGATCTTCTCGAGCGATGACCGCCTCTATGTCGTCGCCGAGCTGCTGCTG
>CAYRQC010000238.1:0-8759 GCA_964426265.1 uncultured Phycisphaerales bacterium
CCTCCGCGAGTGGTTCGACCCGCGCTCCGGGCTCGCCAGTTTCCAGGCGCGCCGGCTCGCGCTGAAGCTCGGCCTCGCTGGTGACACGTACAAGGCCGCGGTCCCGCTCCTGCAAGCGCTCTGCCGGTGCTTCCTGGAGAAGGACTGCTCGATGGTCGAGGTCAATCCGCTGGTCGTAACCAAGCAGGGCGGGCTGATCGCGCTCGACGCCAAGGTGGCGTTCGACGCCAACGGCCTGTTCCGTCACAAGGACGTGCAGGGCTGGCGCGACAAAGACGAAGAAGACGCGCGCGAGTCGGCAGCGTCGGAGCACGGCCTCTCGTGGGTGTCGCTCGACGGCAACATCGGTTGCATGGTGAACGGCGCCGGACTCGCGATGGCGACCATGGACGCGATCAAGCTCGCCGGCGGTTTCCCCGCGAACTTCCTCGACGTCGGCGGCGGCGCGACCAAGGAGCAGGTCGCGGCCGCGTTCAAGCTGATCCTGAAGGACCCGAAGGTGAAGGCGGTACTCGTCAACATCTTCGGCGGGATCGCCAAGTGTGACGTGATCGCCGGCGGCATCCTCGCCGCGGCGAACGAGGTGCAACTCACGGTGCCGCTCGTCGTGCGGCTCGAGGGCACCAATGTCGAGATCGGGCGCAAGATGCTCGACGAGAGCGGCACCAAGATCCTCACGGCCACGACGATCGACCAGGCGGCGAAAGCCGCGGTGAAGGCCGCCGACCGCCCGTCGGTGAAACGCGACGCGTCGGATCGAAAACCGGCGCATCACCAACCCGCCAATCACGGAGGTCAGGTCACGTGAGCATCCTCGTCGGCAAGTCGACGCGCGTCCTGTGCCAGGGCCTCACCGGCGAAGCGGGCCGCTTCCACAGTCAGAAGGCGGTCGAGTACGGCACGAACATGGTGGGCGGAGTGACGCCCGGCAAGGGTGGCACGACGATCGACGGCATCCCGATCTTCGACTCGGTGGCCGATGCGGTCGCGAAGACGGGTGCGAACGCGAGCGTGATCTACGTTCCCGCGGCGTTTGCCGCGGACGCGATCCTGGAGGCGATCGACGCCAATCTGCCGCTCGCGATCTGCATCACCGAAGGGATCCCGGTGCTCGACATGGCGAAGGTGCACGGGGCGCTCGCCGGCAGCGCGACGCGCCTCATCGGCCCCAACTGCCCTGGTGTGATCACGCCCGGCAGCTTCGAGGAGGGGCAGCACAAGAGCGGCTGCAAGATCGGGATCATGCCGGGCTACATCCATCGGCCGGGGACGATCGGAGTGGTGTCGCGCAGCGGCACGCTGACCTACGAGGCGGTCTGGCAGCTCACCCAGCTCGGGCTCGGGCAATCGACCTGCGTTGGCATCGGTGGTGACCCGTTGCCGGGGACGACGTTCGTCGACGTGCTCCGGCTGTTCGAGGACGATCCGGCGACCGAAGGGATCGTCATGATCGGCGAGATCGGCGGCTCGTCCGAGGAGGACGCGGCTCGCTTCATCAAGGCGCACGTCACCAAGCCGGTGGTCGGCTTCATCGCCGGCCAATCAGCGCCACCCGGCAAGCGGATGGGGCATGCCGGCGCGATCATTGCGGGCGGCAAGGGCACCGCAGCCGAAAAGGTGAAGGCACTGAAGAAGGCCGGCGTCCGGATGGCCGTGAACCCGGCGCGGCTCGGGGTCACGATGAAGGAATTGCTCCTCTAGTTCGGGGGCCAAGTCGGTGATGGGCCAGTGACGCCGCTCCGCCGGGAGTATCATCCCAGCTCGATTGGCAACGTCGGCGTTGGGTGGATTCGCGCCGCCCTGTGACCCGATCGATGTGAGGTGCTCGTGAGCCTGTTGATCTTCGGCCCCGTCGGCTTCAAAGAGCTGCTGGTCATCGCGTTCATCTTCCTGCTGCTCTTTGGTACTCGCCTCCCGAACCTCATGCGCAACCTCGGCAAGGGAGTGACCGGCTTCAAGCGCGGACTGCAAGAAGGCAAGGACGAGGACCCCGACGGCGACGGCGGCGCCGGTGGCGAGAACGACGGACGGGCGGGCGGCGGCAGAGAGGACCGGGAGAAGACGCGGTGACCGTGCGCCCCACCGGCGATGTCCTGGTGGTGCTTGCGGGCGGTCGGTCGAGCCGCTTCGGACAGGACAAGGCGCTGGCACCATTCGGACCTGATGCCGAGCCCATGGCGGTGCGCACGTTGCGGCGGCTCTCGCTACTGGCGCCACGACGGGTGTTGGTTCGCGCGGCCCCATTCGCGGCCTTGCCACCGGGTGTGGTGCAGATCGCCGATCCGCAGCCGGGGGGCGGCCCGCTGCAGGCGCTCGCGGCGGTCTTCGAGCAGTTGCCGGCGCGGCGCTGGCTCGTCGCGCCGTGCGATCTCCCCGGCCTGAGTCCGTCGATCTACGAGCGGCTCGCGGAGGCGCTCGCGATCGCCCCGCTGGACGGCATCGCGCAAGATGGAGCCGCGCAAGATGGAGCCGCGCAAGATGGAGCCGCGCAAGGCGGTGCTGCACTCGCGGTTGCGCGCAGCTCGCGCGGGCTCGAGCCATTGGTCTCGATCTGGACGCCGGCGGCCGTGCGGCCCCTCGCCAGTTGGTTGGCGAGCGAGCCGGGGCTCGCGGTCCATCACGTCTTCGCGCGGCTCCCGACGACCGTCGTGGACTTCGACGACGCGTCACCATTCGTCAACGTCAACACACCGGCCGACTTGGCCGAGTGTGTGGCGAGCGAGCGCGTCGCGGCGGAGTGCATCGCATCCAGCAGCGCGGAGGCCGGCTGATGAACGCGCCCGCCAACGCTGCCGCGACTGCCGCCGCCAAGCCCGATGCCAAATCGCTGCTGGCTCCGGTGCAGGAAGACCTGAAGCGCGTCGACGCGGTGTACCACCGCGCACTCGCGTCCGACTCGCCGCATGTGCAGAAGCTGGTGGAGCACGCCGCCCTGTTCCGCGGCAAGCAGCTGCGGCCCGCGTTGGTGTTGCTCGCCGGCCGGGCGTGCGGTCGCCAGACCGATGCGCACGTGGTCGTCGGTGCGATCGTCGAGATGATTCACACCGCGACGTTGCTCCACGACGACGTCCTCGATCATGCGACGACGCGGCGCAACCTGCCGAGCGTGAACGCGCTCCACGGCAACGAGGTGCCGATCCTGCTCGGCGACTTCATCTACGCCCAGGCGTTCGCGCTGGCCAACGAGCTCGACGACCGGACCGCGGCCATCCACCTGGCGAAGACGACGCGCCGGCTCTGCACCGGTGAGATCGACCAGAACTGCAGCCGCGGACGGTTCGACCTCGCGATCGGCGACTACCTCCGCATCATCGAGGACAAGACGGCGTCGCTCTATGCGGCGAGCGCGCGGCTCGGGGCCTGGTACGCGGGCGCGTCGCCACCCCACGTCGCGGCGCTCGAGGAGTACGGCCGTTCGCTCGGCATCGCGTTCCAGATCATCGACGATTGTCTCGATCTCGCCGGCGACGAGCGCAGCGTCGGCAAGTCGCTCGGCACCGATCTCTCCGAGCGCAAGATGACGCTGCCGCTGCTGCGGTTGCTCACGCGCGTGACGCCGGCCACGGCCGCGGACGTCCGGCGCTTGCTCGCCGACGGCGCCGTGGGTGATCCGCGGGCGGCGCTGCGTGCGATCGTCGACTTCACTCCCGACGTCGCGAGTGCCGAGGCGACCGCCCACCAGTTCATCCTCGACGCGCGCGCCCAGGCCGAGTCGCTGCCCGCCTCGGCGGCGCGCCAGAACCTGCTCGCCATCGCCGACTTCGTCCTCGAACGCGATCGCTAGTCGGCCAGCGCGGGCTCGATCGCGAGCCCGGCCTGCAGGCGCGCGGCGAGCACGCAGTTGTGCACCAGCATCGCCACCGTCACCGGGCCGACGCCGCCCGGGACCGGAGTGACCCAGCCCGCCACCTCACGCACCGAATCGATCTCGGCGTCGCCGGAGAGCTGGCAGAGCGGCTGGCCATCCTCGCCGAGCAGCGGCTGACCGTCGGGTCCGAGCCGCGCCACCTGCTTGATCCCGATGTTGATCACGATCGCGCCGGGCTTCACCATCGCACCCGTGAGCAGACCCGGTCGGCCGACGGCGGTGAAGATGACGTCTGCGTGGCGCGTCTTGGTGGCGAGGTCCTGGGTCGCGACATGGCAGACGGTGCAGGTCGCGAACTCGTTCAGCATCAGGAAGGCGATCGGTTTGCCGACCACCTCGCTGTGGCCGATCATCACGATGTCGGCGCCCCGCAGCGTCCTGCCGGTCGACTTGAGGCAGCGCACCGCGGCCAGCGCGGTGCACGGGACCAGCTTCGGGATGCCGTAGACGATCGAGCCGATGTTGGCCGGGTTCAGCCCTTCCACGTCCTTGTCCGGGTGGATCTTCGCCTGCACCCGGAGCTGCCGGATCTGGGGCGGGAGCGGGCGCTGCAGGATGATCCCGGTGACGCCGTCGTCGGCGTTGAGCGCGTGGAGACGGTCGACCAGCGCATTCTCGGTCGTCGCGACCGGCAGGTGGTCGAGGTCGAAGCGGATGTCCAGCCGCTCGCAAGCGCGTCGCTGGTTGCGGATGTAGACCGCCGAGGAGGCGTCGTCGCCGACGTAGATGGAGACCAGGCGCAGCGGCCGACCCAGCGCGATGCGCTGGAGGCGGACGCGCTCGAGGATCCCGGCTGCCAGCGCCTTCCCGTCGATCAGCCGCGCGCTCATCGCCTCTCCCCGCCGCCGCGAAGGCGGCAGGCTCTAACATAACGAGGGCAATCGAGCCGAAGCTCTGGGGAGGCGGCGCCGAGGTTGCCGCCGCGACGTGGTCGGGAGATGGGCGATGACATGGCGGCAGGAATGGGAGGAGCCGCAGAAGCGCCGGCTCGGATTCGGCGGGGACGGTGTCGCGCCGCTCACCCGCGCGCTCGTCATCGGCGCGATCGTCGTCACGACCGCCAGCATCCTCCACCTCAAGGGTTGGTTCCCGATTTCGCCGTCGCGGTGGCTGGGGGTCCGGCTCGGGAACGCACCGTGGGTCTTTCCGTTCCTGACCTATGTCCTGCCCCACGACCCGACCGACCTGCTCCACATCATCATCAACATGTTCGTGCTCTGGTTTCTCGGGCGTGAGCTGGAGACCCGGCTCGGCCGCGGACGCTACGCGACACTCTTCTTCGGCGCGGCGCTGGTCGGCGCGATCGCCCACCTGGTGGTCGTGGCGGCGACGGAGAGCGACGTGCCGCTGATCGGGGCCTCGGGCGGCATCTTCGGCTTGATCTTCTTCGTCGCCCGCGAGACACCGAACCGCCCGTTCTACTTCTACGTCTTCCCGATTCCGGCGCGGCTGCTGGCGATCCTGCTGTTGGTGCTCGAGATCCACCCAGTGCTGCTCCACGGCGTCCAGGACAACGTCGCCCACCTCTGTCACCTCGGCGGCGCGGCATTCGGGTTCTGGTGGTGCCGCCACTCGTTCGACGCGTTTCGCCTCTGGCCGCGGTGGCGTGGAGTGTCCGTCGGGCAGCCGCCACCGCCCAAGGTGCGATCGTCGGAGGCCGACGACGCCGAGATGGATCGGCTGCTCGCCAAGATCCACGCGCAGGGTCTCGGCAGCTTGAGCAGCGGCGAGCGCCGTTTCCTGCAGCAGCGCAGCGAGGCACTCCGCGACGGGCGCCGCTGAGCGCGGCCACGCCCTGCACCTTGGTTGACACCTCTTCCGAGCGCTCCTAACTTTCGGGTGCTGGGGCACTTCCGACCGCTCGTCGTGTGGCGCTGATCGGCGCCGATCGGCACCGAACGTGCGCCCAAGTGGGAGACGTCGCCATGCGTCCTGGCTTTTTCGCGCTCATCGTCGTGCTCGTGGTGGCGCCGTGCGTCACCCTCCTCGCCCTCCTCGCCCCGCCGGCTGCCGCCCAGGAGCTCTCGGCTCGGCAGCAGGAGTTCATGACGAGCTACCGCAACCTGGTCGAGCTGCAGGACCTGCGCGGCATCGGCAAGCTCGCCGCCAAGGACATGCGGACCACCGAGGATGTGATCGACCAGTACTGTTTCAAGTTCACCTACGGCGGCGACCTGACGAAGCTCGACGAGATCCGTCTGCTGGCGACCGCCGCCGACGAGGCCGAGCAGGGCAAGCGATTCCAGAATCGCTTCGAACGGTTCAAGACCTACGAGGCCGAGCAGTGCAACGCGTGGACGGCCGCCCGGAACTCCTGGGTCAAGTCGGGGACGGCGTTCAATGAGGCCAACCAGAAGAAGGAGATCCCTGAATTCCGACGGGCGATGATCGGACTCGAGGAGACACTCGAGCTGGCGATCAAGGTGAAGGATCCCGAGCTCACGAGCCTCGTGCGCTACTACGTCGGCCTCTGCCACGAGCTGCTCGGAGAGTATCCGGAGGTCGTGACGTGCTTCGACGTCGCCATGGACGAGTGGTTGACCTCCGGCCGGCCCAAGGACGGGATGTACCAGCACATGGTCGACAAGCGCCGGGAGCTGATCGAGAAGGGGATGGACCCGCTCGAGAAGGGCAAGGCGGCGGGCGCACCCGGCACCACCAAGAAGGACAGCACGACCGCCTACAAGGACGGCTGCGCCTGGCAGGACTGGTCGACCGACTATCGCGAGATGAAGGAGCCGAACCAGATCGCGTCGACCTCACCGTGGGGCTGCGATCACGTCCTGCTGTGGCGCGAGTTCACCTGGAGCGAGGGGGCCCACCCGTTGGGCCTGCTGGTGAACGCCACTCCGTTCGGCAAGCCGTTGACACTCGTCCGCGACGGCGCCAAGGGCTTCTTCGACATCGATGGCGACAAGAAGGAGAGCAAGGGCGACCAGCCCTGCAAGGTGATCGACGGCAAGCCGACGTTGAACACCGTGCGATCGGGTGACGGCAAGGAGAGCGAGAGCTGCGCCTTCTTCATGCTGAGCGGCGGGGCGGGACAGACCTGGTTCCAGTCGCCGGTGAACTACACGGGCAGCGGCCGCTACAAGATCGGCTGCTATCGCGAAGGCAAGATCCTCGACGAGACGATCCTGCTGGTGGACGACAACTGCAGCGGCAGCATCGGCGACCCGAGCGAGCAGCGCGACGGCGTGGTCCACGGCAACCCGACGTGGATGGACAACGACACGGTCGTCATCGGCAAGGGCAAGCCGCAGCCGTGGAGCGACGTGCTTCCGGTCGCCGGCAAGTGGTATCACTTCAAGCCGGTCGACCTGCACGCGAAGAAGCTCCGCACGCGCGAGCTCGACATCGCGTCGGGTCAGGTGGTTTTCAAGTGGAGCGGGCTGGTACAGCCCAAGATGCTGGTGCTCGCCGAGATCCAGGAGTTCAAGGGGTCGTTCTTCGACGTCGCCGGCGGCAAGCCGGTGAGCGTGCCGGTCGGTCGCTACGAGATCGCCTACGGTCGGATCGAGTCGGGGAAGGCCGCACAAACCAAGCAGGCGTGGATCTTCAAGGGGGACAGTCCTGCCTTCGACGTCAAGGCCGGTGAGACCTTCACGCTCGACATGGGCGGGCCCTACAAGGTCGACTTCGCGACCGACGACCAGGGCAAGTCACTGATCGTGAAATCCAAGTCACTGGTCGTGAAGGAGAAGACGGGCGCGATCGTCGGCCGCATCTACGACGAGATCCTGTACTACGAGGTCGCGGCGCGCCACAAGGGTGGCGGCGCGATGGGCAAGCCCAAGGCCATGGCGAGGATCTCGACCGAGATATTCAACACCGACAACGAGGCGGCCTGGTACCCCGCGGATTTCGTGATCGAGAAGGCGGAGAAGGCGGAGGTCGAGGTGCAGCTGTCGCTGAAGAAGCACACGATGTTGGGCGGACCGTTCACGTCCGAGTGGAAATAAGGAAGCAGAGGCGGGAATGCTCGACATCAAGCTGGTCCGGGAGAACCCGGAGGCGATCAAGGCTGCGGCGCAGAAGAAACGGATGACGGTCGATGTCGATCGCGTGCTCGAGATCGACCAACGGCGCCGCGAGCTGGTGGCGAAGCTCGACGCCGATCGGACCGAACAGAACCGCCTTTCCAAGCTGATCGGTGCGCTCCCCCCGGAACAGCGGGCGAAGGCGGCCGAGCAGGTGAAGGCACTGAAGGCACGGCTGAAGGAGGCCGAGGAGCAGGAGCGGGCGATCGATCTCGAGCTGCGTCCCGCGCTCCTGCGACTGCCCAACCCGCCGTCACCCGACGTGCCGGAGGGCCTCTCCGACCAGGACAACGTCGAGGTCCGGCGCGTCGGCACGCCGCGCAAGTTCGACTTCCCGATCCTCGACCACGTCGATCTCGGGACGAAGCTCGGCATCCTCGACCAGGAGCGTGCTGGCCGCATCGCCGGCGCGCGGCAGTACCTGCTGATGGGGGATGGGTGCCTGCTGGAGCACGCCGTGCTCAAGCTGGCGCTCGATCACATGATCGGCGTCGGCTTCACGCCGATGCAGGTCCCGCTCCTGGTCCGCTACGAGGCGATGGAGGGGACGGCCTACTTCCCGGGAGGCGAAGAGCAGGCCTACAAGATGGCCAAGGACGAGCTCTTCCTGATCGGGACGGCGGAGGTGCCGCTGACGTCGTTCCATGCGGGTGAGATCCTCGACGAGGCGGAGCTGCCCAAGCGATACGTCGCCTGCTCGCCCTGTTTCCGGCGCGAGGCGGGGACCTACGGCAAGGACACCAAGGGGCTCTACCGGATCCACCAGTTCTGGAAGGTCGAGCAGGTCGTCATCGATCGCGCCGACGAGGCGACGAGCAAGGCGCACCATCAAGCGATCGTGCAGAACGCCG
>CAYRQC010000239.1:0-5655 GCA_964426265.1 uncultured Phycisphaerales bacterium
CCCGAGACGAAGGCGTGGATCGTGGCGCAGAACGCGGTCACCGAGAGCTGGCTCGCGACCATTCCCGCGCGCGCCAAGATCGGCAAGCGCCTGACCGAGCTCTACGCGTGCGAGCGGCGCGGCGTCATCGCCAAGATCAACGGGACGCTGTTCTTCTCGCGCAACCCCGGGCTCGAGAAACAACCGGTGCTCTGGAAGCAGGGGCCGGGCGACGCGGCGCCGGTCGTCGTGATCGATCCCAACTCGCTCAGCAAGGACGGCACCGTCTCGGTCTCCGGCTTCGTGCCGAGCGACGACGCGCGCTGGCTCGCCTATGCGACCTCGGACGGCGGCTCCGACTGGAAGACGTGGCGCGTGCGCGACTTGACGACGATGCAAGATCGCGCCGACGTGCTGACCTGGACCAAGTTTTCCGGCGTCGCGTGGACGCACGACGCGTCGGGCTTCTACTACTGCCGTTTCCCGCAACCGGTCGCCGGCGATGAGCTGGAGGCGGCGAACTACGACCAGAAGGTCTGGTTCCATCGGCTCGGTGATCCGCAGGCGAGCGACACGCTCGTCTACGAGCGGCCCGACCAGAAGGAGTGGGGCTTTGACCCGATCGTCACCGAGGATGGCCGCTATCTCATCCTGAACGTCAGCGTCGGCACCGACCGGCGCAACCGCGTCTACTGCAAGGATCTCGCGGAGAGCGGCTCGGCGGTCGTCCATCTGCTGGACGACTTCGACGCGAGCTACGACTTCGTCGGGGCGATCGGCCCGCTCTTCTACTTCAAGACCGACCTCGACGCCCCGCGCGGACGGGTGATCGCGATCGACGTCACCCAGCCGGCGCGCGACCAGTGGCAGGCGGTGATGGCGACGTCGGACGACTCGTTGAACGGCGCGTCGCTGGTCCACGATCAGCTGATCTTGAACTACCTCCACGACGGCAGCACCCGCGTCCGGATCGCGCGGCTCGCCGACCACCGGGTGAGCGATCTCGAGCTGCCGGGAATCGGCACGGCGAGCGGCTTTGGCGGCAAGAACAGCGACAGCGAGACCTACTTCACCTTCACGTCGTTCACCTCGCCGTCGACCGTCTATCGCCACGACTTCACCACCGGCAAGCGCGAGGTCTGGTTCACGCCGAGCCTGAAGTTCGACTTCGCGCCGTACGAGACGCGCCTGCTCTTCGCGACCAGCAAGGATGGGACGCGCGTGCCCATGCACGTCACCTGCCGCAAGGACGTGAAGCTCGACGGTGGCAACCCGTGTCTCCTCTATGGCTACGGCGGCTTCAACATCGCGATCACGCCGAGCTTCCGGATCGACCGGCTCGCGTGGCTCGAGATGGGCGGCATCTACGCGCAGGCGATGATGCGCGGCGGCTCGGAGTACGGCGAGGCGTGGCACGAAGCCGGGATGCTCGGCAAGAAGCAGAACGTCTTCGACGACTTCATCGGGGCGGCCGAGCACCTGATCAAGGAGGGCTACACGCGCTCGGCGAAGCTGGCGATCCACGGCGGCAGCAACGGCGGCCTGCTGATCGGCGCCTGCATGACGCAGCGGCCCGAGCTCTTCGCGGCGGCGGTGCCGGCGGTCGGCGTGCTCGACATGTTGCGCTACCACGAGTTCACGATCGGCTGGGCGTGGGCGAGCGAGTACGGCCGCTCCGACAACCCGGAACACTTCCCGTTCCTGATCCAGTACTCACCGCTGCAGAACCTCGAGCTCCACACGAAGTATCCGGCGACGCTGATCCTGACCGGCGACCATGACGACCGCGTGCTGCCGGCCCACTCGTTCAAGTTCGCGGCGGCGCTGCAAAGCTGCCAGGGCGGCGACGCGCCGACGCTGATCCGGATCGAAACGCGCGCGGGCCACGGCGCCGGCAAGTCGACGCAGATGGAGATCGAGGAGAAGGCCGACCTGTTCGCCTTCCTCACCAAGGCGCTCGACCTCCGCGTGCCGTGACCGCCGAGCCGCCGCGTCCATCCGGTGCCGATTTGCCCGGTGCCTGGCACAAAGGACCCGGTGGGTTTGTGCCTGGCACCGAAGACCCGGGTGATCGGTGCCTGGCACAAACCCACCGGGTGTGGGCGCTGCGGCTGCGCTGCCCGTGTTGCGGCGACGGGGAGCTCTTCGCAGGCTGGTTCCGGATGCACCCGCGCTGCCGCGGCTGCGGGCTGAAGTTCGAGCGCGAGGACGGCTACTTCCTCGGCTCGATCTACTTGAGCTACGGCGTCGCACTCGTCCTGGCGCTGCTGCTCCATCTCTTGATGGAGCTGGCGTGGGAAGTGGCGCTCACCCTGCAGATCGTCGTGGTCACCGGCGTCATCGCCGCCTTCGGACTCTGGTTCTTCCGCTACGGCCGGGCGCTCTGGCTCGCCTTCGACTTGCGCTTCGACCCATCACGCGTCGAGGAGTTCGCGCCACCCGGGTCATCGCCGGCGTCACCGGCCACACGGGCGCCCATGGATCCAACCGATCGACGATGAATCACCGCCGGTACTGGGACATCGTGGCCCGCGTCCCCGACGCGAGCGGAAGGATCGTCCCGGCGGCGCCAGCGAGGCGCGCTCGATCGCAGCCGTGCGGCGCGCCGCTTCGAGCCCACTCGTTCGTCCTAACTTGTTTTCAACAAAACACTTCCATCGGACAACGGAGCCTCCTTGCTGGATTTCCCTGCGAGCCCGCGCGTTCGGTCTGCCGGGTGCCAACAACAGCCGGCCGATCGCCGCGTCCGATGGTCGATGCAGGTCGCCGATACCAACCCGGATGCCAACCACGACGAGCGGTCGACCTCTCCATCGCAGAACCCGACACGCCACCCTGAGAGAGCTGAACTCGGCCACTGCGCCGGGGCATGATGCCGCGACGCCAGCGCCGGCCGCGCTGATGAACCGGCGTCGAAACTGCGGCGCCAAGTCCACTTCGCCAAACCCCATCGATTCAACCCACCGAGACGAGCGAGCCGATCGAACCGGCTGAACCGGAGAACGACGAGGCATGGGCCAGAGCATCTTGAGTACCGGGCAGAAGCGTCTGCTCCAGGTGATCGTCTGGGGCGGCTTGGCGATGCTCGCCAACGCGCTCTTCTTGCTGCTCTTCCGGACCACCCAGGCGACCGACCGCTTCAAGCTGCCGCCCGACACGTTGCCGGCCTTCTACCAGGCGATGGTGCTGAGCCACACCATCCTCGGCACGCTGCTGACCCCCTGCGCGCTCACCTTCGCCGGTTCGCACCTGGTCCGCGCGTGGGCGCGTCGCCACGGCGTCGCGATCACCACCGGCCTCTCGCTGATCGTCGCGTCGCTCGGGCTGATGCTCACCGGTTTCTTCATCGTCTACGCCGCCAACAGCCGCGACCACCGCCCCCAGTTCTGGACCCACATCGGGCTCGGCGTCGGGCTGCCGCTCGTCTACGTGATCCACCGTGTCACTTCGGTGGTGCGGCCGACCTGGCGCGCGATCGGGAAGGCGTTCGCCGGAACGGCCGGCGTGGCGCTCCTGGCGCTCGGCATCCACGTCGTGACGCTCCCCACCTCGAGCAACCGCGCCGTCGACGTCGGCACCGTCATCGAGACCGTGATGAAGGACGAGCTGCTGCACCAGGCCGGCGTCGACCCCTTCACGCCGTTCGTCGGCTTCACCGACGTGCCGAAGAGCAGCCGCTTCTTCCCGTCCAGTGCGACCACGGCCACCGGCGAGTGGATGGCCTCGCGCGTCGTGACCCGCGGCGAGCTGCCCGACGACGCGCAGCTCAAGAAAGAGGTCGCCGCGCGCGGCTTCGTCCAGGAGATCCAGATCGGCGCCGTGACCTGCCAGCGCTGCCACGCCGACATCGTCGAGCAATGGAGCAAGTCGGCCCACCGCTTCTCGTCGATGAACAACCCGTTCTACCGGCGCGCCTTCCTGGCGATGCGCGAGCGGGCCGACATCGGCAAGCAGCCGTCGCAGTGGTGCTCCGGCTGCCACGAGCCGGCGCTGATGCTGGCGGGCGAGATCGGCAAGGAGTTCGATCCCGACGGCCCGAACGCGCAGGCCGGCCTCACCTGCCTGTCGTGCCACACGATCGACTCGATCCACAACCGGACCGGCAACGGCGCCTACAACATCCCCGACGACAAGGAGACGCCCTACCTCTTCGACAACACCAGCGAGGGAGCGAGCCGCGAGATCGGCGACATCATCCTCAAGGCGAAGCCGACCGTGCACAAGGAGCGGATGCTGAAGCCGTTCTTCAAGACCAGCGAGTTCTGCTCGGTCTGCCACAAGGTCGCGCTCGACATCCCGGTCAACAAGTACCGCTGGTTCCGCGGACAGAACGAGTACGACAACTGGCACGACAGCGGCGTCGCGCAGAACGCCGCGCGCACCTTCTATCGGCCGCGCGATCCGGTCACTGGCTTGCCGGTGAAGAAGGTCTGTCAGGACTGCCACATGCCGCTCGAAGAGGCGACCCGCGGCGACGTCTCCGCGAAGAGTGGCAAGGTGAAGTCGCACCGCTTCATCGCGGTGAACACCGCCCTGCCCGCCCTGCGCGGCGACACCGACACGCTCCAGCGCATCGAGAAGTTCCTGCAGGACGAGAAGCTGCGCGTCGACGTCTTCGCGCTGCGCCGGCTCGATGACGAAGGCAACGAGAAGGAGCTGATCACGGCGCTCGACCGCACGCAGCCGGTGCTGATGCCGGGCGAACGGATCGAGGTGCAAGTGGTCGTCCGCAACAAAGGCGTCGGTCACACCTTCCCGGGCGGCACCAACGACAGCAACGAGGGCTTCCTCGAGTTCACGGTCAATCAGCCCGACAAGGGCACGGTCTTCCACAGCGGCTGGATCGGCCCCGATCGCCAGCTCGACCCGGCGGCCCATCGCTACGGCTCGGTGATCGTCGCCCACGACGGCACCGAGGCAAATCTCCGCAACCCGCACGACTTCCACGTCACTCTCTACGCCAACGTGATCCCGCCTTCGCAGTCCGACGTGGTCCGCTACCAGATCGTGGTGCCGACCGACGCGGCGGGCAAGACGCTCGATCTCACGGCCAACCTCAAGTGGCGCAAGTTCAAGCAGAACTACACCGACTTCGTCTTCTCCGAGAACCCGGGACGGAAGCCCGAGCTACCGATCACCCTGATCGCCAGCAGCAAGCTGACCTTGCGCGTCGCGAAGTCGGGCGAGGTCGTCGCGCCCACGCCGTCGGCGATCTACGCCTCGGCCGACCAGTGGATCCGCCCGAACGACTACGGCATCGCGATGCTGGCGAAGCTCGACACCCGCCTGGCACAAGCGGGCTTCGAAGAGGTGCAGCGCATCGCCCCGGCGCGCGTCGATGGGTGGCGCAACATGGCGCGCACTTCCCTCACCGACGGCAACATCCCGAAGGCGCTCGAGCTGCTCGCGAAGTGCGAGCAGATCGCGCCCGGCGATCGCCAGACGGCGTGGGTCTGGGGCTGGGCGCTCCAGGAAGACGGCCGCTACGCGCAGGCGGAGGAAGCGTTCCACTCGGTGCTCGACGAGTTCCCGAACGACCGCGACACCTGGCGCCGCCTCGGCCGCACCTACTACCTCGACCAGAAGTTCACCGACGCGCTCGCGGCCTACGACATGGCGCTCGACATCGATCCTGAGGACCGTGAGGCGCACTACCACCGCATGCTGATCTTCCAG
>CAYRQC010000240.1:0-6582 GCA_964426265.1 uncultured Phycisphaerales bacterium
GAAGTACCAGACAGTTCCGTCGGTGTGCTGCGCGTAGTAGTCGAGTGTGTCCTCGACGGAGACGCCGTCCCGCTTCACGAGGTCCCGCACGACCCGGACCGGGAAGCCGCCGATCTCGACGATGTCCTGCTGCGCCCGAATCTCCACCGTCTCCAGGCCGTCGGGCGTCTGCTCCTCGTAGACGTAGGTCTTTCCGAGTGCAAACGGCAGGTAGGGATTGGTCAGCGTGCGCGAGAAGTCGGCCGGGTTGAGCTCGGGGTCGTACGGGCCTCCGCCAAGCTCCGCGCACACATCGAGCCGCGCCTCGTACTGCGCCTGCGCGAGATCGAGAGCGTCCTGACGTTCCGCCGAGGCGTCGGCCTCACACGCGCCGAAGACACCACCGGAATCGTTGATGCACGCGGCGACCCGGATCCAGTAGTCGGCCTCCGCTTCATGCTGGGCGGCGCTCAAGATCGCGAGCGCCGTGTCATCACACTCATCCGCTTTCGACGCGGAAGACGTGAAGCCGCCTCCTTCTGGTGCGATGAAGAGAAACAGTGCCGAGGCCCCGAGGCCAAATCCGGAGAGCGCGAGCACTTTCGAAGCCTTCATGAGTCGTTCCTTTCGGTGGGTGGTCAGCCCGGTTGCCCTTGCTTGCGGTTGCGCGAGGTCGGCGTCGGCCGCCCTCGCACGCGTGGTAGGACTAACCACCGGCGCTTAACGCAACCTGAAGAGCGCAGGCCACGTCGCGGCGTCGTGCGATCTCCCCGCGGCGGGCGGATCTCGTCAAGTAGTGCGGATGCGGGTACTTCCATGCCCGCTCGCTGCCGGCACAATCGCGAGCCCTCACGCGCCGCTCGCCAGGAATCACGGCCATGCTCGTCGCGTTCGCCCTCGTCCTCGCCCACGCTGTTTCACAGGCTGAACCCGCGGCGCCAGTGGACGAGCGCGCGCGGCTCGACTGGGTCCTCGACCATGCGGTCGCGCTGCGGTCGATCGATCCGGCCGACGGCGAGTTCGACGATTTCGAGCCGCTCGTCACGGCGATCGGGGCAGCACGCGTCGTGCAGCTCGGCGAGCAGAGCCACGGCGATGGAGCGACCTTCCTCGCCAAGAGTCGCCTGATCCGTTTCCTGCACGAGCGGCTCGGCTTCGATGTGCTCGCGTTCGAGTCGGGGCTCTTCGATTGCGCGGTGGCGGAGACGCGGTTCCAGCAACCCGACTGCGACCCGATCGCCGCGGCCGAGGAGGGCGTCTTCTCACTCTGGACGCGCGGCGAGCAGTGCCGCCTGCTGTTCGACTACGTCGGCGCCACCCACGCGACAGCACGGCCGCTCGAGCTCGCCGGTGTCGATTGCCAGTTCACCGCGCGGGCCTCGGCCGGTTACGTCGCGGCACTGGCACGGGAGGCCAAGGAGTTGGGCGTCGCGCTCTCCGACGAGGAGCGGTCGCGGCTCGCACGACTCTATGCGAAGCTCGCGCAGCAGCCGGTCGACGGCGCAGTGGAAACAGCCGACGCCGCGGCACCGTTCCTTGACGAGCTCGCGGCGCGGTTCGCTCCGGCAGCCGCGACGGCTTCTTCAGCCACCAGCACTGCAATTGGCGCCGCACGCCGCCGCAGCTTCCTCGCGCGCACGCTGCGCAACTTCCGGATCCAGACCAAGGTGAGCGAGCTCACCGCCCCCGGCCAGAGTGATGAGAAGCAGCTCGCGGGAAGCAACCTGCGCGATGTCACGATGGGCGAGAACCTTGTCTGGCTGGCGAACGAGTGGTTTCCCGACCGCAAGATCCTCGTCTGGGCCGCGAGCCGCCACATTGCGCACGACCTGCCGACGGTCCGTTTCGTCGGCGCCCCGATCAACGTCTACGAGAAGTATGTGACGATGGGGGACATCGTCCATCGCGACCTCGGCGATGCCGCTTACACGATCCTCTTCACTGCCGCGCGCGGCAGCTACGGAACGGTCTTCGACTCCACGAAGAGCAAGCTCGTCGAGGCCGCGGCCGGGTCGCTCGAGGATCTCTTCGATCGCGCCGCCGCGCCGCTCTCCTTCCTCGACCTGCGCGCGACACGCTCGGCGGAGGGCGCGGAGGAAGGCTCCGTGTTCCGCGGCCAGATCGAGGCGCGCCCGTTCGGCTACGGCCGCTGCATCAGCGACTGGTCCGCGGTCGCCGACGCCTTCGTCTTCACCGCCGACATGACCCCGAGCACCCCGCGCACCGGCCTCGCCAAACAACGCTGAGCGCACGACCGCGCGAGATCACGCCCGTTCACGTCTCCGACGTACTGATCCGTCCGACGTACCGATCCGGGGATCCTACGCCGACGTTTTCCGCACAGCTCCCGCCTACTTCCTCACCCGAACCGGGAACGGCGGCTGCTTCGCCGGTTTCGGTGGGTTGGCGGCCAGCTCGGCCAACACCTCCTGAATGGCGCGATCGAGCTGCGGATCGTGGCCGGCCTCGACGTCGGCGGGTAGCTGCTCGACCTCGATGTCGGGCGGAACGCCGACGTTTTCGACCGTGAAACCCTCGGCCTCGGTCCAGATGCCGATGTTCGGCGCAGTGACCATGCCGCCGTCCATCAGCTCAGGGAAGCCGAGGATGCCGACGAGCCCACCCCAGGTCGGCCGGCCGATCAGCTTGCCGAGTCCGAACTTGCGGAACATCCAGGGCAGCAGGTCGCCGCCCGAGCCGGCGGTCTCGTCGATCAACATCACCTTGGGCCCGAAGATCGCGGCTTGTGGCGTCACGATGCTCGCGCCGTAGCGCGTGGCCCAGTGGCTGACGTAGGGCCGGCGCAGGATGTCGATGTAGTAATCGGCCACCGAGCCGCCGCCGTTGTGGCGTTCGTCAACGATGATCGCGTCACGGTCGGACTGTGGAAAGAAGTAGCGTTTGAAATAGGTGAAGCCGGCGTCGGCGGTATCGGGCACGTAGACATAGGCGACGCGGCCGTGGGTGGCCTCCGTGACCTTGCGGATATTGCCTTCGACCCAGTCCCGGTTGCGCAGCGTCCCTTCGTTCGCGATCGGCACCGCGGTGACGACGCGCGAGCCGCTGCCGTCGGCGCTCGGACCGACCGTGAGCTTCACTTGCTTGCCGGCGCTGTTTTCGAAGCGCGCGAAGAGCTCCTCGGGCGGGCGCAGCTCGACGCCATCGACGGCCAACAGGAACTCACCCGCTCTCACGTCCACACCTGGCTCGCTGAGCGGCGCGCGCAGATCGGGAGTCCAGTTCAGCCCGCCGTAGACCTTGGCAAAGCGATAGCGGCCGTCGGCGATCTCGTAGTCGGCGCCGAGCAGCCCGCCCGGCACGCGATCGGCCGTCACCAGTGTGTCGCCACCACCGGAGTAGCTGTGACCGACACCAAGCTCGGAGCACATCCAACGGATGACGCGCCCCAGATCGCCGCGTGTCGCCAGGTGCGGCAGGAACTGTGCGTAGCGCTCCTTCATCGCCGGCCAGTCGGCGCCGTGCATCGCCGGGTCGTAGAAGTAGTCGCGGTTGATGCGCCACACTTCATCGAAGATCTGCCGCCACTCGGCGCGCGGGTCGATCTTCACTTGGATGGCGTCGATGGCGAGCTTCCCTTTGCTCTTGTCGAGCGTGTCACCCAGCGCCGTGACCCAGCTGCCGTCGTCAGTATGGAAGAGGACCTTTTCTTGGTTGGCGGAGAGTGTGAAGCCGCGCACCCCTTCCAGCAGCACCTTCTCCTTGCGCTCCTTCAGGTCGAATCGTGCGAGCGCGCTTGGCGCCGGCTCTCCCGAGAAGTTGCCGCGCTCCGCCTTGAGGTAGTAGAGCTTGCCATCGGTGCCAGGTTGCAGATTGGAGTAGTAGGCGCTCTTCAGTGGCAGCGCGACGATCCGCTGGCCGATGCCGTCGAAATCGATCTTCACCTCGACGGGGGTCTTGGCTTCGCCACCGTCCTTCTTGGCGTCGTCGTTCTTCTCGCCCTCTTTCTTTTCGCCGTCGCCCTTGCCGTCCTTGCCACCCTTTTCGTCCTTTTCGTCCTTCGGCTTCTCCTCGTCACTCTCCTTCGCGAGCGGCGAGGGCGTCTCCTTGGTCAAGCAGACCAGATAGAGCGCGTTGGTCTGCTCGACGTCGGCGCTGGCTTGTGAGAACCAGGTGAGGAAGGGCCCGGCATCGGTCGACGCGCCGAGGTAGAGGTATTTCCCGCTCGCGTCGAAGATCGGCTCCGATGCATCGGAGAGGCCGTCGGTGATCGTGTGCGACACACCAGCGCCGACGTCATAGAGCTCGACCGTCCTGAAGCCGGTGGTATTGATCAGCGTGTAGGCGATCCAGCGCGAGTCGGGCGACCACGCGGCGACAAGGCTCTGGTAGACGCCGTAGATCGGCTCCTGCGCGACCTTCGAACTCGCGCCACTTGCAACATCAAGTACATAGAGCGATCGCGCGTTGTCGAGGTAGCAGAGCTTCTTCCCGTCCGGCGACCACTTCGGGCCCTCGTAGAAACCCGCGCCCGGCAGCGCGATCCGGCGCCGCTCGCCCGGTCCGTCCTGTGGCGCGAGCACCAACTGGTTCTCGCCGCTCTCATCGGAGAGGTAGGCGATGGTCGTGCCGTCGGGCGACCAGGCGGGATAGCGCTCGTTCGCACCCGGCGTGTGAGTGAGGTTGCGCGGATCGCCCTTCTCGGCCGGCAAGGTGACGATCTCGCCACGGAAGCCGAGCGCCACGCGCGCGCCGGACGGCGAGAGGTCGGAGCTGCGGACGTATTGCGGGCCCTTCACGAAACGCGGGCGCGTCTCGATGAGCTCGGCCGCGACGCCGATGGCGAGGCGCGTGCTCTTCGCGGTCGCCGGCTCGAAGCGATGGAGCCAGCCGGCCTGCTCGTAGATCAGCTGGCCGCCGCCGGCGCACGCGTTCTGGATCGGGAAGTCGGTGTGACGAGTGTGTTGGGTGACTTGCTTCGAAGCCGAGTCCCAGGAGAAGAGGTTGAACTCGCCCGCGCGATCGCTGCGGAAGTAGAGCCGACCCGCGACCCACATCGGGTCGGTGTCATTGCAACGCTCCTTGGGCTGTGGGACCTGCACCACCGACTGGTCACCGATGTCATAGATCCAGATCCGGCTGGCGGTGCCGCCGCGGTAGTTCTTCCACTGATTGAAGGACTCGCTGAGCGGCGAGTAGGCGATCTTCTTCCCGTCGGGCGACAGCGCCGCCTTGCCGCAGCTCGGGAGCGGGATTCGGATCGGGTAGCCGCCCTCGAGTCCGACTCGGAAGAGGTGTTGGAAGCGGTTGGTGAAGACGTCCCGTTGCGAGGTGAAGAGCACCTCCTTGCCGTCCGGTGTGAAGTCCTGGACCACGTCGGCGCCCGGATGCCACGTCAGCCGCCGCGGCTCGCCGCCATCGACTGAGACGAGGTAGACATCCGGGTTCCCGTCGTACTGTCCGGTGAACGCGATCCACTGCCCGTCCGGCGAGAAGCGCGGCCGCTCTTCCTGTCCCGCATGCGTCGTGAGCCGGCGCACTCCCGAGCCATCGAGGTTCGCGACCCACAGATCGCCGGCGTAGACGAATGCGATGTGCTGGGCGCTGATCGCGGGCTGCTCGAGCATGCGCGTGTCGCCACTGTCGACGCCGGTGGTGACGCCAGCCTGCGCTGCCTGCGATCGCCCGTGCACCGCGGTCGATCCTGCGACTGGCGACGACGGCGCGGTCGGCGCCATCGATCCCGGTGGCGACGATGGGGCAGTCGGCCCAGAGTCGCCCGGCGTCCACGCCGCGCAGGCAAGCACCATCCCTGTGAACGCGGCGGCGGCAATCGAACGGAGTCGGCGACTCATCGACGGATTCCTCGAACCCCACGGACCTCGAAGCCGAAAGTGGCGCGCAATGTACCCGGGCGCGGAGGCGGTGCCGCTTCTCTACGCTCCGAGGATCCGCCACAACGCAAACGCGTACACCAACTCGAAGACGACGATCTCCACTCCATGCACGACGCGAAGGCGGATCGGCCAACCGACAGCACCAAGGAGCGGAATCACGCCGGATGTCACCGCGAGGGCGAGTGCGAACCTGGCCCACCAGTCGAGCCCGTGTGCCGACGATGACGCGATGAGCGGTGCCAGCGCCACGATGGCCAGGAGCCCGCGTCCAAGCTGAAGCAAGATGACCTTGGGTCCAGACGGAATGCGCAGGCGGAGTCCCAGCTTCGGATCTTCGTAGTACGGGCGGACGAAGCGCCAGGTCACCGAGCCGATGACGCAGTAGGCCACCATGAACGCGACGGCCGTACCGACCAGACGGATCGTCAGTCCGGTCCATCCGATCCTGTCGATCCATAGAGAGAGGTTCACGAACAAGGAACCAGGCGACGGCGCCTTGATCAGGTACGCGGCGACCGCCGCCGCGACTGCGGCCGCAACCATGGCTCCGATGCCATCGCGCACGCGGACCGGGCTCGGTCCGTCACTGAACGCCGCTGCTTCGATCATGCTGAGCAGGAAGCCCATGACGAACAGCAGCAACCACAGCGAGAGGATCAGCCAGGGAGTCGAGAGATGCAACGACGCAATGAGCGGGCGGATCGCCAGTGCAAAGAGGCATCCGGACAGGAATGAAGCAAGCCATCCC
>CAYRQC010000241.1:0-8764 GCA_964426265.1 uncultured Phycisphaerales bacterium
CGCCGCTCGGCACCGACTACTTCCTCACCAGCACCCTCAAGTCGCTGAGCAAGACCAACGGGAAGGCGGAGTCGGACTACATTCTCGCGACCTTCCGGCTGACTGATGCCGAGACGACGGCGATTCTCTGGCAGGACGACAGCGAGTGGAAGAAAGTCGGGGAGCGCGGCACGCTCTACCGGTGACACCAAGGTGTCGAGCGAAGGTCACTCCGATGTCCGCACGCGTGGCCGCGACCTGGATGATCGCCGCGCTCGGCGTCGCCGGCTGTGCCGCGCCGGGAACGGACGCGGCGGGTCGTGCCTTCTACGCAGGTGAGCTCGAGCGCACGGACGCGCAGCTTCTCGCGGCGCTGGACGACGATCCAGATGGTCGCGCGCTCTATCTCGATGAGCTCGGCGTCGTGGCGCTCGCGCGGCGGGATCTTCGGGGCGCGCTCGCCCGTTTCACCGAAGCCTCGCAGATCATGGGGGCGATGACCGGTACCGGCCTCCAGGAGATCGGTGCCATCGTCGGCTCCGAGGCGTCGAAGATCTGGCGCGGCGATCCTCACGAGCGGGCGATGAACTCGTACTACCTCGGGATCGTCAACTTCCTGCTCGGCGTGCACGACAACGCACTCGCCGGCTTCAAGAACGCGATCTTCGTCGACTCGGGTCAGGGCGAAGAGGCGTACGACTGCGACTTCGCTCCCGCGCTGTTTCTCGAAGGCATCGCGTACGAAGAGCTCGGCGAGCTCGCGGTCGCGGAGCGCAGCCTTGCGGACGCCCGGCGGCTGGTGCCTGATTGCGCGGCGCTCGCCGAAAGCAACCACGGCAACGTGATCGTCGTCGTTGATGTCGGACGCGGGCCGACCAAGGTGAGTGCCGGCGAACATGGCGAAGCGACTCGCTTCTTCAGGCACGCGGATGCGCAGGCCGAGGTGCTCGTGCTCAGCGATGGGGGAGCCATCGGTCAGACGACGAAGGCCGGAGACGTCTACTTCCAGGCGACGACCCGTGGCGGACGGGAGTTCGACTCGGTTCTCGCGGGGAAGGCGATCTTCAAGACAGGTGCTCAGTTGGCGGGCATCGGTGCCCTCGCCGTGGCGGACGACCTTCCGCGCAAGCAGCAGGCAGGCGCGCTGATCACCGGGGCAGCGCTGCTCCTGGCGTCGTGCGCCGTGCGAGCCGAGGCGGACACTCGCCACTGGACCACGCTGCCGCACGAAGTCCAACTGTTTCGCGGGTCGCTGGCTCCAGGAACCCATGACGTCGAGATCCGACCCTCCGGCGGATGGCGCGTCGCCGGCCCGGTGATCGAACCCGTTCTCGTTCCGGAGCATGGAACCGTGCTGGTCTACCAGCGCGTCCTTCGCTGAGGCTCATCCAATGAAGAAGATCATCGTCCCGCTCCTGTTCGCGGTCCTTGGCTGTGGCGGCCCGCCACACCGCGCGTCCGAGAAGGACCCGGAGCGCGTGGCCACGGTCGATTCGACCGTCCTGGTGGTGCTGGATGACACGCTCCGCTTCCAGCTCGAGCTGATTGGCCATCGCGAAGAGGTGCTGCCTGATGGCCGGCTGCGGGCGAAACTCCAGTTCGTGAACCACTCGGCGAGGGATCTTCACATGCAACTGGCGTGGACCTTCAAGGACAACCAGGGCTTTGCCGTCGAGCCCGACAGCCCCTTCGAGCACCTGTTGATCGGAGGCGGCCAGACCAAGGAGCTGACGCGCGACTCCCTGGCTCCGGGCGCGACCCGCTTCCACGTCCAGGCGCGGACGGCGGTCTCGGCCGAACGTTGAGCGGTGTGCGCGGCGTGAGCGGCGTGAGCGGCGTTGAAGAGTTGCTGGAGGAGTGGCCATGAATCGCTTGCTACTGCCGGTACTGCTTCTCGTCAGCGCGTCACTGGTGCTGCCGTCCTGTGCTGCGAATCGCGCCACCAGCTCGGTCCGGGAGCTGCAACCGTACCGGCGTGCGTTCGTCGTGCCTGCCGCACCACCGGCGCCGCAGGTGCTCGCGCCCCGAGCCGCTGTGTCGGCTCCGCAGCCGGCGCAGCGAGTGATCCAAACCCTGTCGGAGCAGGAGCGGACCGAGCTGATGCGCGCTCTCATCGACGCGCCGCATTCCTACCAGCCGCCGCCGCAAACGCCGATCGTCGTGAGTCCCCGCGTGAGAGTCGAGCGCGAGGTCGTCGAGCGCGAAGTGTGCTACGAGCACGTTCACTCGAGCTACTGCAGTCCTGGCTGCTCGCTTGGCCGGATTGCGGTCTACGCGGGCGTTGGTGCAATCATCGGCCATCAATACCACCACCGCGGGCGCGGTGCCGCGATCGGTGTTGGCCTGGAGCTGCTCGGCGCGCCGTGGTGGTGGGGTTCCAGGTGTTGGGGCCGATGACTGATCGGACCATGAGAGAGGCTGACTGACCGACAGGGCAGGCCACGCAATGTGCCCGGCTGACCTTCATTCACCGCAGCCGTCGTCGAGGTTGTCGTGTTCGAGGTAGCCGCCGAGCTGCTCCAGGTCGCGGCGGTCGCTGCTCGAGATCGCGAAACGTGGTGATTGGAGCGCAGCGGCGCGCCGCTGTCGCCACTCCCCGCGCTGGAGATCGAGCTCGTCGAGGAGCTCCGCCGCCGCCGACTCCTCATCCGGCGCGCCGCGGCATTGGTCGCGGGTCTCCCGCGGGTCGACCCCGACTCCGAACACCATCCGCCGCGTGACGCCGCGCGGGCGCCCGTCCTTCGCGATCCGTTTCTCCGATCGGTCGTCGCGTGCATCGAGCGCCTTCGAGCCTCCGAACCGGTGCAGCGTCCAACGGTTCTCGCAGACCAGGTCGAGCTCCGCCTCGATCGGGACATCGGTGGCCGCGCCTCCGCGAAGGAGCGGCACCAGTGACCGCCCGTCGAGGAGCGAGCCGCCGTCCGCTGCGTAGCGCGGCACGATGCCACACAGCTCGAAGAGCGTCGGCGTCACGTCAACGAGTGAGACCGGTGCGCCGATCTCGAGTGGCGCAAGCCCCGGCACTCGCACGACCAGCGGCACGCGAACCATCTCCTCGAAGAGCGTCCGGCCGTGGTTGACGCCACCGTGTTCGAGGAACTCCTCGCCGTGGTCCGAGGTGACCACGAGGATCGTCGAGTCGAGCAGCCCCTGCTCGCGCAGCGTCGCGACCAGCTCGCCGATCCGCGCGTCGGCTTCGTGGAGCGCGGCGTCATAGGCGTCGACGTAGTGATCCAGGTCGGCGGGAGTCGGCGCCACGGTCAACGTGCGATCGCGGATGAACTTGAGGTCGCCGCGCGCGAGTGTGCTCGCGTCGCTCCCCTCGAAGCGTGCCTCGTGATCGGGTGCGGCGAGGTACTCGTGGACGAGGTAGGTGTGGAGGAAGAGGAAGAAGCGGCCGTCGGCGTGGGCGCGAATCCAGTCGAGCCCGCGTTGCCAGTTCCAGGCGGCATGGTGACGCGCGTTGAACCACGGATCGCCGGGGCACGGCAGCTCGCGTGCGCGTGGAGCAGCCGCCGGCAGCGCCAAGTCGCTGGTGTCGAACCGGTCGAAGCCCTGGTCGAAGCCGAAGCTCGCGCGCACGTAGACGCCGCCCGCGAAGGCGGCGGTCTGCCAGCCGGCGTCGCGCAGGCGCACCGCGAGCAGGTCGGAGCGCGCGGTCGAGAGGCGATTGCGGCCGGGGCTCTCGGAGAGTGCGCCATGCCGCGATGGCAGCTGGCCGGTCAGCATCGATCCGTGCGCGGGCAGCGTGTAGGACGCGGTGCTCGAGACGTCCCGGAACCACGCCGACTCGCGTGCGAGCGCGTCGAGGTTGGGAGTGGTCGGTCGCGGATAGCCGTGACAGCTCCAGTGGTCGGCGCGCACCGTGTCGAGCGAGATGAGCACGACGTTCGGCCGCGTGTCGCGCGCCGCCCGCCGCCGCACGAGCGGCGCGCCGATCGCGACGACGTCGGCGGTCGCCACCTTCGCGGTCGTCGACCAGGTGATCCGCACGCGCTGACCCGCGAGTGCCGCCAATGACAGCGTCCGATCACACCAACCCGTGGCGCCGTCACGGAGGAGCATCTGCTCTTGCGTGATCGCCTCGCCGCCCGCGACCGGCTCGATCCGCACGGAACAGTCGATCGGTTGCCAACTCCACGGCTTGCGCGACTCGTGGACGCGCGTCACGCCGTACTCGAGGACCAGATCGCCGTCGGGAAGGTCGACCTCGAACGACGCCGTCGCCGGCGGTGGCAACAGCAGCGCATTGCGCCGCTCGAGGAGGTCCTCCACCTTCCGCAACGCCGGCCGCAGCGGATCAGGTGGATCGGCGACCCCCAGCTCGAGCGGATGGAACGGCACCAACAGCGCAGTCGGGGTCGACGGACTCACCGTGATGCCGAGTCCGATCGCCTCCCGCAGGGTCACCTCCTCCAGGCGGATCTCGAGCAGGTCGAGCGGCGCGGCCGCCGATCCGTCGCCGGCCGCGAAGAAGATTGCGATCGCTTGCGTGCCGGCCGGCGTGACGAAGGTGACCGAGGTCTCCTCCAGCCGACCGGTCGGTGGGGTGACGCCCCCTCCCCAAAGCGGGTCGTCGGCCGCGCGCAGCTTGGGGTCGACCGCGATCTCGACGTAGGAACGCTTCGTGAGCTCGCTCGCGAGGTCGATCGACTTCAGCAGTGGTTGCACGAAGAGCCGCGCCTCGCGCGGCGCCTGCGCGGGCGGCGGTGCGGCCAACGGTGGGGCGCGGCGAGCCGTTGCGACCAGCCGCACGAATCGCTGCGCCGGCAGCGGCAGTAATCGGGCGATCGTGCCGTGGGCCGTCGGGAAGCGCAGCACCCTGCCGTCCGTCGGATCGTCTGCGGCGATCGTCCTCGGTGCCCACGCGGCGACCGCGGCACTCGTGTCGTCCGCAAGGTGGGTTGCCTCGTCAAGGAGAAGCCACCCCTTGGTCCCCTCGTCGAACCGCCACCGTTGTGCGACGTCAACCGCCGGCGCGATCGGCTCCGCGCTCCATGAGAAATGACTGTCCGGTTCGAGCGCCTGCTCCAACAGGCGAACGATCACCTGTTGCTCGGACGGTCGGGTCTGCCACCCCGCGGCAACCAGCGTGGCGACCGCCAGCAGCGACGCACAGGCGACCAGGAGCAGGTCCGCCGCTGGCCGTCGCATCCTCATCGCGACGCCTCCGCTCCGCCAATCGGGGCGTCGAGCAGTTGTCGAACCAGCTCGGCCATTCGTGAGGACTGGATCGCCGAGAGCTCGGGCAACCGGACTAGATCGCCTTGCTCGCCCGGATCGCGTTCGAGGTCGAAGAATCCGGTCGGCAAGTTCTGAGATGGCGCGCCACCGGGCACGTGATTGAACTGCAGATAGCCGAGCGCGATCAACTGTTGCAGCACACTGCTGTCGAGGAGGTCCATCTCCCGCGGCTGCACCTTCGTTTGGAGGATCAGCTTGTTACCCCGTGTCCGTGCCGCGCGGAGCGTCGTCTCCTTGCCCGCGGTCTCCACGCCCTCGTGGATGGTCACGCTGCGCGCCTCCCAATCGGCGGCGAGCAGGTCAACTCCGCGCATCCGTTCATCGGCCGCGATTCCCAGCTTCGCCAGCAGCGTCGGCGCGAGATCGATCTGTTCGACCGGCTCGGCGACCCGGCGCGGCGCGGCTCCCGGAATCGCGATCAGCAGCGGAACCCGCAGGATCTCGTCGAAGAGCGAGCGGGCGTGCGAGAGGTTGCCGTGCTCGAGCAGCTCCTCGCCGTGGTCTGCTGTGACGACGACGATCGTGCGATCGGAGAGCTGCAGCCGCGCGAGCTCGTCGAGCAGCCGACCCACGTCGCGATCGGCCTGCGCGATGGTCGCGTCATAGAGCGCCTCAACCCACGGCAGGTCGCGTGCGGGAGTGAACTCCGGCACGCCTTCACCCTCGAAGGAGAAACGCCTGTCGCCCTGCCCGCAGGGGCTGGCGAGATACTTGGCGTTGATGCTCTCCCGATAGGGGATCGGGCCGCTGATGCGCAGTGGTGTCGCCGGCAGTCCGGCGGTGAACGCGGCGCAAAGCTCGGTCTCTGGTTGATAGTTGTGTGGCAGGTAGGTGTGGAGGAAGAGGAAGAACGGCGAACCGCGGTGCGCGCCGAGCCATGGCAGGACCATCTGGTCGAGTCGATTGCGTCGCGCCAGCTCGAGGTTGTAGTCATGGCGCGCCTGGAGCGGCGCGATCTCGCGCAGCCGATCGCCGGGCGAGAGCAGGGCGTCGATCTCACCGAAGCGATCGAAGCCGTCGTCGATGCCACAGTACTCGGCGTTGAGCATTCCACCCGAGGTGAACGCCGCGGTCGCATAGCCGTGCTGCGCCACCCGACGCGCGAAGTTGGCCGATCGCACGGGCGAGAAGCGATCGAAGACGGTGAGCACCCCGTGCTCGCCGGGGCGCTGCGAAGTGAACAGCGAGACGTGCGACGGCAGCGTGTAGGAGGCATTCGCGAGCGCCTGCTCGAAGACGATCGAGCGCGCTGCGAGCGCGTCGAGCCGCGGCGTCAGCGAGCGCCCGCGCACGCGGCGCCCGAGCCGGTCGGCGCGCATGGTGTCGAGCGAGATCACGACGACGTTGAACGGCGCGGCGGCTGCCGGCCGCGCGTGCGGGTCCGACGGGTAGACGATCGGGTCGCTCATGGCGATCAGTGGCCCCATGGCGTCGTCATCGCCGAGCACCTCGATCTCGAGCGTGCAGCTCGCACTGCCGACAGCGGGTAGCGGCAGCACGACCTCCTGCCAGCAGCTCGGGGTATCGAAGGCCAGCGTCAACGGGAGCTCGCGCGGCTCACCGTTCAGCACGACGCGTACGCGCTCGTGGCGCGGTCCTTTCAGACAGAGCCGCTCCTCACGCACGATCGCGAGGCCAAGCTCGACCTGCCCGCCCGCGGCGGTTGCCGGTGCCGCGAACCGGCAGCGCGCACGCCCACCGCGCGGAAGCAGCAGCGCCCGCCGCGACTCCCAGTCGCAGCGCACTTTCGTGACGCGCAGCTTCGGCTCGAGGCTCTCGCTCGGACGCGGCAAATCGAAGTTGGAAGGCGAGCCGGCCGGCAAGCCGAGCAGCGCACGCGCCGGCAGCTCGTGCAAGGTGACATCGTCGAGCGTGACGCGGCCGTCTCCCTGCTTGCTCCCGGCGGCCCAGAAAGCAAGCGAGCGCGTGCGCCAGAGGCTGCTGAACTCCGCGCGCCACGTTTCGCTGCCGTCCGCGTGCACAATCGTCTGAGGGACGATCTCGAGCTGCCGATGCTCATCGCCTTCAGCATGCGGCTGCACGACGATCTCGCGCTGGTTCTCGACGATTTTTCCGTGCACGACGCGCTCGACGAAAGCCACCGGATCGCGCTCGGCGGAGAGGTCTTCGGTGAGGTCGACCACGAAGAGGCGCGGCTCTTCATCCGAGCCGGCGGGTCGCGTCACCCGGAAGTTCACCACGTAGGGCGTGATCGGGCTCGCGGCGACGACGAACGCGGCGACGCTCGTCGGTTGGGGCAGCTCGAGCCGACCCGCGGCCAGACGCGGCAGCAAGGGATCGCGCACCTTGCGGTCCACCAGTGCCCCGAACGCGGGGTCGACGAGCCAGCCACTCGCCGCGAGATCGCCGGGCGGGTCGAAGGTGTCGTGCCGTAGCTCTCTCGCCACCGATTCCGGAAGGGTCGCCGGCAGCGGCCGCTGGTGCCAGGATGACGTGACTTCCCACTCCGCGCCTGGACCGAGCGGCCCAGGCAGGAGGCGGCGAACCGCGGTCGATCCGGCGCCCGAAGCGGTCGCCAATGGCGCCGCCTGGCGAGCGGCCGGCGCGATCGGTGGGGTGTCTCGCGATGCCGCCGACTCGGCGCAGCCCACGAGCAACAGACCCGGGGCGGCCATGCCGGCCCCACGGAGGCGCGTCACAAAGCGTCGTCCTGCTCGAGCGAGTCGAGCGCCTGGAGGCAGCGGGGGAGGGGGCATCGTCGTAGTTGTTCTCGGCGTCCGGGGATGTTAGCCCGGTTTTTTCTGCACGGCCGACGGGGGAAGAAGCCGACGATCCCCCCGTCCAAGAGGGATGTGAACGCGACGATGACAGCACCCGCTGAGGATCACGCGCTTGTGCTGGCCGCCCGTGACGGCTCGCAAGAGGCGTTTCGGACGATCGTCGAGCGCTATTCGCCGCGGCTCTACGAGGTCGTCCTGCGCATCGTGCGCGAGCGGGCCGATGCCGAGGAGGTCGTGCAGGAGTCGTTCTTCCGTGCGTGGCGCAACCTCGGCGGCTTCCAGTTCGACTCGGCGCTCTACACGTGGCTCTACCGGATCGCCGTCAACGCGGCGGTCGACCTGTCGAAGCGGCGCAAGCGGCGGCGCATCCTCTCGCTCGACGACGAAGGCTCGACGGTCGCTGGAACGGTGTGCGGTGACGTGCCGCCGCCGGCCGCGGCGTCGGAGCGCGTGGAGGCGATCACTTGGGTGCGCGCCGCGATCGAAGCGCTGCCCGAGCCGTTCAAATCGATCCTGGTGATGCGCGAGTACGGCGACCTGAGCTACGAGCAGCTCGCGGAGACGCTCGAGATTCCCAAGGGCACGGTCGAGTCGCGCCTGTTCCGGGCGCGCTTGCGACTCCGCAGTTGGTTGGTCGAGAAGCTCGGCGAAGAGGGCGCGGCCGATCTCTTTCCGGAAGAGGCGTGACGTTGAGGTGTACGACATGAACGACGAACTGAACGACGACGAGATGAACGAGATGAACGCCCGAGCGGACGACCTCACTCAGCTCCACCGCGATGTGCTGGGCTGGTTGAGCC
>CAYRQC010000242.1:0-9941 GCA_964426265.1 uncultured Phycisphaerales bacterium
CCCGCGTCGTCGCGCTTCTTGCGGCTGAAGTCCTTGATGTGGAGCTTCACGATGCGCGCGCCGAGCACGCGGATCCACTGCTCCGGCCAGCCGTAGTTGACGACGTTGCCGATGTCGAAGTGGAACTGGAGCCACGGGCTCTCGATCTCGTCGATGTAGCGCGCCGCCTCGAGCGGCGAGAGGAGGAACTGGTTCCAGACGTTCTCGACGGCGATCACCATCTGGAGCTCCGCGGCCAGCGGCAGCACCTCGCGGATCGCCTCCTGCGACCGCTTCCACGCCGCGTCGTAGGGCAGCTCCGCGTTCACCACCGCCGGCACGAGCAGCACGCTCACTGCGCCGCACGCCTTGGCATCGCGCAGCGCCGCGATCAACCCGTCGATCCCCTGACGGCGCACTGCCGCATCGTTGCTGTTGAGTGGCGCGCCCCAATGCACCGAGTCGACGACCCCGTGGATCACCAGCCCGCTCTTCTCCTTCGCGGCCAGGAACTCGTCGAGCGGCGGCCCTCCCGGCCGGTCGATCTCGACCCCCTCGAACCCGAGGTCGCGCAGCAGCGTGAACTTCTCCAGCACCGTCGCTCCCTCGCCGACCATGCCGAGCCCGACCGCCTTGCGCAGCGTTCGCTTCGGCCGATTCGTCCGAGCCAACGGCGCCCCGAGCGCGAGCGCCGCCAGCGTCGCGGTCGTCCGGCCGAGGAAGTCTCGCCGCTCGGCAACGGTCGCGGTGAGAACCGTGGGAGTGAGCTTCATGGAAAGTGAGGGTACAACGGCGATATGGAGGCTTCGATGGCGCGTCTGCTCGTTCCAGCGGTGATCGCTCTGGCATGGTCTTTCGTCGAGGCGCGGGCCAGCTCGAGTGTCGCTTCGGCGGCTGCGGAACTCGCCTCCGAGCCCGCACCCGACCTCATCCCCGAGCGCAGTTGGAAAGCCGCCACCGAGCGCGCCGCCGCCGAGAAGAAGCCGATCCTCCTTTGCATCCTGAACGATGCCGAACCGGCCTGCCAGCGCATGTTCGACAAGGTCTACTGCGATGCCGAGGTGATGAAGAAGCTGGAGGGGTTCGTGCTCATCATCAGCTCGCCGGCGACGCATACGCTGGTCGAGGCGGTGCGCGACGGCGAGCGCACGCCCTGCTGCGCCAAGTACAAGCCGCTCCTCTGCAGCGAGCACCAGGCGATCGAGAAGGAGATCAAGCCGCAGTTCGCCGATGCGACCGGCACGGTGATCGTCCCGCAACACGCGATCTTCGGCATCGACGGCAAGCTGCTCGTGAAGCGGCCCTATGCGATGAAGAGCAGCGGCTTCATCGGGTTCCTGAACGGTGGCCTCGCGATGGTCGGCGCCGACGGAGCGGACGCGTCGGGAGCTGGCGCCGCGTCGTCGGCCCGCTCGCCGGCGGTCGAGCTGATGATGAAGAAGATCCTCGCCGCAGAGGACGACACCGAACGGACCAACGCGAGCAAGGAGCTGCTCTCCGACGCCACGCCCGATCGACAGGCGGCGTTCCTCGAGCTGCTCGGTCGGATGAAGAAACCCGAGGACAAGGGCGTGCTGATCCGCGCCGCCGGCCGTCTCGAGCTGCAAGGCTGGGCGTCCACGATCGCGGCGCTGCTCGACGAGAAGGAGCGCCTCGTCCGCAATTGCGCCGTGGTGACGCTCGAGGAGGAGCACGCCGTCGCGGCGGTGGAGGATCTGCTCGGGCTCTGGCCGAATGAGAAGGATCCCGAGATCCGGAAGGACCTGTTGCGCGCGCTCGGTCCGTGCGCCGTCGGCAACGACGTGGCGAAAAAGATCCTGCTCGACGAGCTCAACTCGACCAACGAGAAGCACCGCGTCGCGGCGGCGCTCTCGCTCGGCTGGTTCCTGAAGGATGCGAAGGCCGTCGCCGCGGCGCTCGAGGCGCGCTTCAAGAAGGAGAAGAGCAAGCCGGTGCAGTACGCGCTCATCTGGGGCATCGGCGATTCGGGCGACCCGGCGCAGGGGGCGTTCATCGAGGGGTTGGTCACGGGCTCCAAGGACGACGATCTCTGGAAGGTCGCGGCCGTCACCAAGCAGCGGCTGATCAAGGGCACGCTCGAGGAGTCGGCGCGTACCGCCCTCGGCCGCGGCGGCTTCAAGGAACTGCGGCGCCTGCTCGGCGTCATCTACGACGACGACAAGATCGTCCGCAACTTCGTGCGCGACGCCGACCTCCGGGCCGGTGGCAAGCGCTGAGTGATGCGCCTCACCAAGATCGTGGCGACGCTCGGTCCGGCGTCGCAGACACCCGCCGTGCTGGCGGCGCTGGTGCGCGCCGGGCTCGACATCGCTCGGCTCAATTTTTCGCACGGGGACGGCGCGGGCCATGCGCGTCTCGCGCGGCGCTTTCGAGCCGCGGCACGCGCGGCGGGTCGGCCGGTGGCGCTCCTCCAGGACTTGCAGGGGCCGCGCATCCGTTTGGGCGAGCTCCCGTCGCAAGCGTGTGCCGCCGACGGGAACCTGCGCCTGGAAGAGGGGAGCGCGGTCATTCTTGGTGGTGACTGCTTCGTGGCGCCGTCGAAGCGGGGCGCGGCGATCGTGTTGCCGACGACGTTTCCGGCGCTCGCCCGCGACCTCGCGCGCGGCGACCGACTCCTCTTGCGCGACGGCCGCGTCGAGCTCGTTGTCGAGCGTGTGCGCGGCGCCACGGTCTGCTGCGCGGTCCGCCGCGGCGGTGACGTCCGCTCCCATTCGGGCATCAACGCGCCCGACTCGCGGCTGCGCGTTCCGGCGTTGACGGCGAAGGATCGCCGCGACCTCGACCACGGCGTCCGGATCGGGGTCGACGCGGTGGCGCTCTCGTTCGTGCGCGACGCCGCCGACGTGCGCCGGGCGCGGGCGGAGCTGGCGAGCCGTCGCTCGCACGCACTCATCGTCGCCAAGATCGAGCGGCGCGAGGCGCTGGAGAAACTTGACGAGATCCTCGTTGCGGCCGACGGCGTGATGGTCGCGCGCGGTGACCTCGGCGTCGAGCTCGGCCCCGAGGCGGTGCCGCTGTTGCAGAAGGAGATCATCCGCCGCGCGATCCGTGCCCACTCCTTCGTGATCACGGCGACGCAGATGCTGGAGTCGATGACGGCGAGCGCCGTGCCGACCCGCGCCGAGGTCTCCGACGTCGCGAACGCGCTGCTCGACGGTACCGACGCCGTGATGCTCTCCGGCGAGACGGCGACGGGGAGCTTTCCGGTCGAAGCCGTTGCGGCGATGGATCGGATCGCCCGGCACGTCGAGCAGCGCTGCCGCCACGGCCGATCACCGGAGTTCGTGAGCGTCGGCGCACCGTCCAGTGCGCCCACCAGCGCATTCGTGTTGCCGCCGCCGATCGCGCCGGACGACTTCGTCTACGCGATCGCCGACGCGGCCGTGCAGCTCGCCGAGCAATCCGGCGCACGCGCGATTGTCCCGTTCACCGCCTCCGGTCGGACCGCGTCGATCGTCGCGACGTTTCGCCCACAGCTCCCGATCCTCGCCTTCTCACCCGATGCCGCGACGCTACGCCGGCTCTGCTTCTGGCGCGGCGTGCATCCCCGATTACTGTGCAAAGGCCGCAATCTCGCCGAGCTATTTGCGTCGGGCGTCGAGGACGCACGGCGTGCCGGGATCCTGCAGCCGGGCGACGCGGCCGTGCTGATCGGCGGCCACGCGCTGGCGCGCGGGAGCTCCAACACACTGCAGCTTGTGCGGGTCGCGGCGCCGGCGGTGCATTGAGGAGCGCTCGCACCATCCCAGACATCGAACGCACCCGCCTCTGCATCATTGTTCAACCGGTTCGGCTACGTCCTGCTCGAAGCGGCCCCGGTCGGAACGGCCGCGGCGTGGCGTCTCGCTCCGCACCTCCGCGACCGGATCGCCGCCGCCAGCGACTTGGTCACTGACCAAGCTCCCTGGCCGTCGAGTGACTTGGTCACTGACCAGGCTCGAACTGCGGCCGCGTCGCGTCGCCCGAGAAAACTGCTGCTGGAGCTCAACGCTGCGCAGCGGAAGATCCTCGATCTGGCGCAGGACTGGCGCACGATCACCGAGCTCATGCAGGGGCTCGGGTTGACCCATAGAACGCACTTCCGCCGCCACCATCTCGAACCGCTCCTGGAGGCGAACCTCTTGCGTCTGAAGCATCCCGACGCAACGCGCCACGCGCGGCAGGCCTACGTGGTGAGCGAGCCCGGCCTCGCGCTGCTGCGCAAGCGATCGGAGTGATGCGCCGCATGGCGAAGTCGCGCTCGCAGCCGCCGCTCCTCGCGCTTCGTTCAGCTTCGGCCAGCGGTCCCGTCGACTGCCTCGGTCGGCCGTTCGCGAGCGACGCCGCGCGGCGCGCCCACTACCTCGAGCTGCTGCGCGCGAAGCTCGCCGATCCGGAGTTCCGCAAGACGCCGGGATTCCCGGAGGCCGCGGACGAGGAGATCCTCCGCCTCTCCGATCCGCCGTGGTACACGGCGTGCCCGAACCCCTCCCTCGGCAACTTCGTCCGGGTTCATGGGCGACCCTACGACGCCGCGGAAGAGTACCGGCGCGATCCGTTCGCGGTCGACGTGATCGTCGGCAAGACGCACGCGCTCTACAAGGCGCACGGCTACCACACGAAGGTGCCGCACCTCGCGATCGTGCCGTCAATCCTCCACTACACGAAGCCGGGCGACCTGGTGCTCGACGGCTTCTGCGGTTCCGGGATGACCGACGCCCGGACTCTTGAGTGTGTGATAGAGCACCGCCAGCAGGTGCGACTTGCCCTGTCCTCGCTCGCCGTGCCGGTGAGTCGGCGGCCCTTGAACTCGTCGCGGAGCGTCAAGCCGAGCATCGATCGACTCCGATCAGGGCGTCACGGAGGGCGGCGGTGCGTGCGAATCGCGATCCCGCGATGGAGCGTCACCCACGGCTCGTCGAGGAAAGCGCGGGAGTCTAGCGGTGCTCGGTGTCGCACAACCTACGGCGGGGCTCGGGTCGGAGGCGTCGGCGATTCGCCCTCGGGTCGGCAGGATTCCGCCGTCATCCGAGCGTGGGGACGGCGCGAGCCGATGGTCGAGAGCAGTCGCGGAAGTGTGGTCGTCTTCCCGCCCGAGGAGCAATTCTGCGTGCGGGTCTCTTCATCGAGCAGGTTCGTGCACGTCAGGGAAGCGTTCCAGTGATCGATGCAGCAAAGTCCGGGACGTGTTGGGAGACGTAGGAAGCGATCACCTGCGCGGAATCCAGGATGTCTTCGACGTAGGCCTGATCCCGGTCCGGACGCTCACGCCGCGGCATACACCACCCGCGCCGAGCGGAGGATCGATTCGCGCCGGGTCTTTGAAGGCGAGCGCTCGACCGCCGTCCGCGTGACGAGGTCCACCTTGCGTCTGAAGAGGTCTTCCAGCTCTTCCTGCATCGCCACCGTCTCGCGGAGCGAGTAGGCCACTTCGGGTTCGATCATCACGTCAACATCGCTTTCCTCGTCGAAGTCGTCCGTGCGCATGGATCCGAAGAGGTAGAGCCTGCGAACCCTGTGTCGAGCACAGAAATCGCGCAGCTCTTGATTCGGGATCTGGGGTTTCCCCCGGGACTTCTCGTCATCCATGGAATGGAAGTCTATCGCAGCCAGTCTGTTTGATCCTTTCCTGGAGTCTTGTCGCGTTCGCTCTCGTCCGCACCAGGTACCGATCCCCACTCCCACTCCTTGCAATTTTGAAGTCGACCTTCAAAATATCGGCCTATGTCCATCCTCGTTCGACAGGCTCTCGGCGAGCTCGAATCGCTGCTGCACACCTTCCCGGCCGTGCTGGTCGTCGGGCCGCGGCAGTGCGGGAAGACGACGTTCGTGCGGGCGGCACTCGGGGGGTGGGAGCACTTCGATCTCGAGCGGCCGGCGGACCTCGGCATGCTCACGGCCGATCTCGAGGGCTTCTTCGCCCGCCATCCGCGCCACGTCGTGATCGACGAGGCGCAGCGGCTGCCGGAGCTGTTTCCGGTGCTGCGGCATGTCCTCGATCGCGGGGCGCCGCGCGGTCGGTTCGTGCTGCTCGGATCGGCGAGCCCGCAGCTCATCGCGACCGTCTCCGAGTCGCTCGCCGGCAGGATCGGATTGCTCGAACTCACGCCATTCCTGGCGAGCGAGCTGACGTCGGCGCGCCAGCGGGACGATCGCTGGTTCTGGGGCGGCTACCCGCCGGTCCACGAACGGCGCGGCGTGGAGCCGCGCATCGCGTGGCTCGATGGCTATGTGACGACCTTCCTGGAGCGCGACCTGCCGCTGCTCGGGCTCCGGCTGCCGGCGGCGCGACTGCGCAGGCTCTGGATGATGCTCACGCACGTCCATGGCAACCTGCTGCACGTCTCCGATCTCGCGCGCTCGCTCGGCGTCTCGTCGCACACGGTGAACCACTACCTCGACGTGCTCGAGGGGGCGTTCATGATCCGCCGGCTCCTGCCGCACTTCGCCAACATCCAGAAGCGGTTGACGAAGAGCCCGAAGCTCTACATCCGTGACACGGGACTGCTGCACTTCCTTGCCGGGCTGCGCGATCCCGGCGAGCTCGACACGTGGCCGCGCCGCGGGGCCTCGTTCGAGGGGATGGTGATCGAGGAGATCGTCGCGCAGGCGAGGCGCAAGATCGTGCGGCCATCCGTCGCGTTCTGGCGCACCCAGACCGGTGGCGAGGTCGACCTGATCATCGGCGACGGCACACGCGTGATCCCGATCGAGATCAAGTCCTCCGCTGCGGTCGACGGGCGCGACGTCGCGACGCTGCGGCGTTGCATGCAGGACCTCCACCTCGATCGCGGTTATGTCGTCGCGAACAGCGACGAGCCGCGCACGATCGGATCCGACATCGACATCGTCCCGTGGAAGCGCGTCGTGAGCGGCGAAGATGACTTCGGGTTCGGGCGGCGGAAGGGCCGGCGGACTACGCATTGACTCTCGCCGGCGCGTCCGCTGTGCTCTGCCCGGCATGGGAAGGCCGGAAAAGCCGGAACGGACACGCAAGGCTGCCGAGCCGCCCGACGACGCGCGCCAGAAGCTCGCGCAGACGACCGCGGCGCTGTTCGAGCGCTGGCGACAAGGCGACGTGCGCGCGGCCGCGACGCTCTTCGAGGATTTCCACGTCGCGCTGACCGAGATCGTCTCGCGCCAGCTCGGCGTGAAGCTGCGCACGAAGCTCGAGGTCGAGGACGTCGTCCAGGAGGTCGGCGTCCGGCTCCTGCGCTACGAGGCGAAGCCCGAGGACGGGTCGCCCGAGCGGTTCCTCGGCCTGCTGCGCACGATGGCCCAGCACGTCATCACCGACCTCCATCGCCGCTACTTCGGCGCCGAGAAGCGACGCCACGGGAGCGAGATCCCGATCCCGTCGGACTCCGGGATCATCCACGATCCGCCGCAACAGGTCGTCGCCTCGCCGAGCCACGAGTTCCAGCGGACGCACGACGTCACGCTCGCGCGGCTCACGCTCTGGTTCATTCCGCCGGTGCGCCGCGACCTGCTCGCGTTGCGCTGGTGGTACGACGTGCCGTTCGCGGACCTGGTGCAGCGGTTCCAGGCCGAGGAGACGGCGCTGCGCATGCGCCACCTGCGGACAACGCAGGAGTTCACGCGGGTGATGGTGAAGGTGAAGGGCGCCCTGCCGGCGCTCTCGGCCGAAGAGCGCGAGGACATCCGCCAGCATCTCGGCCGCAATGCCGGCGGCACGTCGTCGATCGACTCGCGCTCCGGCTCGCGCGTTTCGCGTTTCGCCGCGCTGCTCGTCGCGCTCCAGCATCTGGCGGTGCTCGCCGGCGAGACGCTCCATCCCGTCGATGATGGCTGGCCGCGTTCCCTGCTCGATTCGCTGCCGCGTTCGGGGACGAAGTCGAAGGAGATGGGGCAGGAGCTCGAGGAGTAGTAGCTCACTGGGTGACTCCGATGAGCGTCCGTGAGGGAATGAGCGCCGCCACCCGAACGAGTGCCGCGGCGAGATCAGCTTCGAGATCCCCGCTCGCCTCGATCCCGACCGAGAGACGCAGCAGGCGATCGGAGATGCCGGCCTGCGCGCGCGCCGCGGGGTCCATCGATGCGTGGGTCATCGTCGCGGGGTGAGCGATCAGGCTCTCGACACCGCCGAGCGACTCGGCGAGCGTGAAGCAGCGCAAACCCGCCACGAACGCCGCCACGGCGCCGACGCGGTCGACGAGCTCGAAGGAGAGCATCGCGCCAAAGCCGGCCTGTTGCCGGCGCGCGAGCGCGTGGCCCGCGTGGGTCGGCAGCCCTGGCCAGTGGACCGCCGTGACGACGTCGCTTGCCACGAGCTGCGCCGCGACGCGCGCCGCGTTCTCCTCGTGGAGACGCATCCGTGCCGCCAGCGTCCGCACGCCGCGCAACGTGAGGAAGCTGTCGAATGGGGCACCGGTGATGCCGAGGCAGTTCGCCCACCAGGTGAGCCGCTCGTGCAGCTCGGTGGTTGCCGCGACGACCGCGCCGCCCACGACATCGCTGTGACCGTTGAGGTACTTCGTCGTCGAGTGGACGACCAGGTCGGCGCCGAAGCGCAGCGGCTGCTGCAGAAGCGGCGAGAGGAAGGTGTTGTCGACGGCGACGAGCGCGCCCGCGGCCTTCGCCTCGGCGCAGGTGGCCGCGAGATCGGTGACGCGCAGCAGCGGGTTGCTCGGTGTCTCGATCCAGACCAGTGCCGGACGGTGTGCGAGCGCGGCGGCGCGCGCCGCTGGATCGGTGAGATCGGCGAGCTCGACCTCGAAGAGCCCTTTTCCGGCCAGGGCACGCAGCAGTCGCCAGGTGCCGCCGTAACCGTCGTGCGGCGCAAGGACACGCGCACCCGCGGGTAGCAAGTGCAGCACGAGCGTGATCGCCGCCATCCCGGTCGCGGTGATGACACCACCCACGCCGCCTTCGAGCTCCGCGATCGTCTCGCCGAGAAGGTCGCGTGTCGGGTTGCCGCTGCGCGTGTAGTCGTAGCGGCGCCGGCCGAGCAGACCGTCGAAGGTGAAGTTGGTCGAGAGGCAGATGGGGGGCACGACCGCCCCAAAGGCGGTGTCAGTGCCGATGCCGTGACGCGCGGCGATGGTCGCGGGAGAGAGGGGGGTGGTCATCGAGTGACCTCCTCGAGCGTCGCAGCGAGCAGCGGTGCGAGCACCGCGTCCTCTTTCAGGAACGCGTCGTGACCGAAGCGCGAGCGCAGCCGAACGAAGCGGGCACCGCGGCTGCCGCGGCTTTCGTTGCTGGCACCGCAGCGGGCGGCCACGGCTTCGAGCTGCTCGGCCGGCACGATCTGGTCCGGATCGGCGGCGACGATGGTCGTGCGAGCGCGAATCTTCGTGACGTCGGCGTGGTGCAGATCGATCGCGAGCGAAAGGCGGGCGAGAGCGCCACCGTCGAAGCGGCTCGCGAACTCGTGGCCTTTGGCGAGCAACCACTCTTCCGCGGGAAAGATGAAGCTGGTGGCGCTCCTGCGCTCGTCCTGGCTGAATCGCGCGTCGAGCTCGGCCGCGCTGCGATAGGAGAGCATCCCGAGCGCACGGGCGATCGCGGTAGCAAGGAGCGGCTCACCGGTGTGATGTCCAAGCGCGATCACCCGTCGTTGCAGCGCGCGCCACGCGGTCGAGTAGGGACGCGAGCGGTCGGGCGCGCTGATCGCGACGATCCGCTCGACGCGATCGGGCGCACACTCGCCGAGCTTCAATGCCACCATGCCGCCGTACGAGGCACCGATCGCCGCGTGCAGCGTCGCCACCCGCAGCTCGTCGAGCAGCAGCAAGGTGGCGCGCGCCTGGTCGCCACTCGACACAGTCGCCGCTTCGCGCTTGCCGAGGAAGTCGAGCGCGAGCACGCGGAAGCGGCGCGTGTCGATCGCGCGACCCGGTCCGACCAGTCGTGACCACCAGCCCGGTGCCGGGTGGTCGGCAGTCGCAGTGACGTGGGCGTCGGCCGAGATGCCGCCTTGCACCAGCACCACGGGCGCGTCG
>CAYRQC010000243.1:0-7865 GCA_964426265.1 uncultured Phycisphaerales bacterium
CCTGGCCCAAACCCACCGGGTGATCCGTGCCAGGCACAAAGGACCCGGGGGGTTTGTGCCTGGCACCGATCAGTCGGCTGGACTACTGCTTCTTCTTCTCAGCGGGGTCGGGCTCGTGATCGTGCTTCTCGTCGAGGTAGGGAACCTTGACGGCGGCGGTGCCGCGGTAGGGGCCGCAGCGCGCTTCGAGCGTGAAGGTGTCGATGGCGTCGGTCGCCATCAGGGCAACCGTGAGATAGCTGACCGGCTTCTGCTCCTTCTCGGTGGCGAGCGGGATCACGGTCTTCGACGCGCCCTGCCAGAAGACGACCGAGAACTTCTCGTCGGCCGTCATGTTGACGCCGAACTCGTAGTCACCGGATGGCAGCGAGACGTCGCCCGCCGCCAAGTCGAACTCGAGCTTCGCCTTGCCGAGCTTCCCCCACATGGTGCTATTCAAGTAGTCGAGGAACTTCGGCGTCTTCATCGCGCGCGTGAAGTTGTCGTTGTTGAAGTGGAGCGCCTTGTACTCGATCGAGAGCGAGCCGGCGCCGTCGACGACCAGCCCTTGCGAGAGCGTCTTGGCCGTCGTGCGCGGGTCGTGACGCCACGGCGCCAATGCACCTACCGCTGGCAACGCGAGCCCCAGTGACACGAGCCCGACGACTGCAAGCCTTCCCATTCGAACCATGGACCTTCTCCTTCAAGATGACGAACCCTCGCCGTGAAACCGCCGAACCTGATGAACCCACAATCTACGAGCCGCCCCCGTCGCCGTTCCCGGACGTTCCGGCTCGTCTCTCGAGAGGCGATCTTCGTAGGCGCGATCGAATCCGACGGACCTCCCACTCCCGAGCCCCACCCCCGCAGCACGGCCTCGTGGGCGGGCACCCGCTGACGCGAGGAGTATTGAACCCGCCGGCCTCTCGACGGCATTCCATGGCGTACCGCGCACGATGGTCGCCCCCACCCACGCCACTCCCGAGCAGCTCCTCACCCACGTCGTGTGGGTGCGCCGTCTCGCCGCGTCGCTGGTGAGCGGCGCAGTCGACGCCGACGACGTCGAGCAGGAGACGTGGCGGATCGCCCTCGAACGGCCACCGCACGAGCCCGGCCCGCTGCGCCATTGGCTCGCGGTGGTCGCGCGCAACGTCGCGCGCCAGCTCGACCGCAGCGAGCGGCGGCGACACGCGCGCGAAGGGCGCCTCGTGCCACCCGACCTTGCACCCTCGGCCGCCGAGCTGGTGGAGCGGGCGCAACTGCAACGGCGGGTCGTCGATGCCGTGCTCGCGCTCGACGAGCCGTATCGCTCGACGCTGCTCTATCGCTTCTTCGAGGAGCTCGTACCGAGTGTGATCGCGGCCCGCCAGGCGGTGCCGGTCGAGACCGTGAAGACGCGGCTGAAGCGCGGGCTCGCACTGCTGCGTGAGCGAATGCACCACGAGCTTGGCGATCGAGGGCGTGAGTGGACCGCCGTGCTGGCGCCGTTGCTACAGCCGCGCGTGGGTAGCTCGGGCTCCGTCGCAACAGCGAGCTCCGCGATCGTGGGAGGTCTGTGGCTCATGAGCAAAGGGAAGTCGGCACTCGCGGCGATCGTGCTCGCGCTGGTCGGTGTGGTGGCGTGGCAGGTCACGCCGCGATCGACCTCGAGGCCGTCGGCGATCACGCCAGCGACGCGCACGATCGAACCAGCGGTGGCCGAAGCGCCGCCCGCCGCCATCGCGACGGAGAGCAGCGCACCCACCACCGTGGCACGCGCGGCCGTCGAGCCGCGATCGCCACCGGATGAGCTCGTCGCTTCGCCCGCCGCCGCGCTCGCGTCCACCGCGCGAGCACCCTGGCTCATCGGCACCGTCCTCGACGAGGCGGGGCACGGCGTCGCCGGCGCGACCGTCGTGCTCGGCCGCGAGGGCGACGACCGGCTCGACTCGCAGGACGACTTCCTCGGCCACGTCGACTCGCTGATCGGGACCGCCGGCGATTCGGCCGACGGCACGCGTTGCACGCAGAGCGACCAGCAGGGAGGTTTCGCCTTCGACGGCGTCTCGCCCATCGCGACGGCCGCTTGGACGCTCGGCGCGCTCGCGCGCGACTACGGTGCCGGCTTCATCCGCGGCGTGCAGAGCGACCCGGATCATCGACCTACAAAGGTGGTGATCTCACTCGTCCGCGGCGTCACGCTCTTCGGCCGCATCCTCGCGCCCGACGGCGCGATCGTTCCCGACGCGCGCGTCGAGATCCACGGCTTCACGGCCGAGATGATCCGGCGTCAGAGTTGGGGGGCGTGGCTCACGACGCTCTACACCGACGCGAGTGGCAGCTATCGAACGTTCGCGCTCCCGTACCGCGCCTTCGAGGTCGAGGCCGAATCGCGCCGGCCGCTGGCCGAGCGGACGCTCGCCGCGACGACCTCGGGCATCGTCGAGATCCCGCCCGGCCAATACACGTGGCGCATCGACGTCACGCTGCCCGAGCTGCGCGTCATCAGCGGGCGCCTGCTCGTCGCCGACGGCAGCCCGCTCGCGGCGACGCTGCACGCACGTTTCAGCGACGGCGAGCTCGCCCGCTCGACGCAGGAGGGGTTCGGCGTCTTCGGCTACAGCGAGGACCCGCGGCTCTCCTTCGGCCTCCTCCCGCTGCCGGATCCCAAGCAACCGCGCTCGATCCACACGATGTGGGGCACCTTCGATCTCGACGCCGCGACCTACCAGATGCGGCGGATGGACATGAACCTCGGGTGGCTCGCCGTCGTCGGCCGCAAGCGGCTGCTCGCGTGGGCCGAGATCCCGCCCGAGGGACCGGGCCCCGACCTCGTCCTCGAGCTGGCCCCGCTGCCTGACGCGAAGGCGAAAGCACGGCTGCGGGTGAAGGTCATCGACGCCGTGACCGGCACTCCGATCACGCCGGGCCAAGTCGTGGCCGACCTGATGACCCTCGACGGCACCTGGATCACCAGCGACACGGTGCTCGACACACTCGACGGCGACGGCCACGCGGAGCTCGAGCTCCCGCCTGGCGAGTGCAACGTGCGCGCCGAGGTTGCGGGCTTCGTCTCCTCGATCGACACGGTCTGCTTGCGCAGTCGCGCGCCGGCCGACGTCACGCTGCGCGTGTCCCCGGCGACACGGACGATCACGGGCACCGTGCGCCGCGAGGACGGTTCGCCCGTGGTCCGCGCCGAGCTGCGGGCCTATCGGCACGACGACGAATCGTGGGCACTGGTATCGCCCGAGCCCGCGGCCACCGACTCGAGCGGCGGCTTCCTGTTGAAGAACGTCCCTGATGGCGAGGTCACTCTCGTCGCGAACGGCGAAGACCTCGCGCCAGGAGTCGCGACGCTGCCCACACTCGCGGGAGTCGCCGGAGTCGCCGGAGCCGCTGCCGACCGGAACGAGCCGGTCGTGCTCACGCTGCTGCGCGGCGTCGAATCGCGGATCGAGGTGACCCCGCGCGACGGTCGCAAGGGGGGCTCCGTCCGGCTCCGCATCACCGACCGCAACGGTCTGCCCGTGATCGACGACCTCGCGTCCAGCTCGCCGTCCGCCAACCGCCCCGAAGGCCGCGTTCATCTCCTCGAAGGCGAGTGCGACGTCACCGCCTGGTCGATCGACTACGAGCCGAGCAGCGGCAAGATGCGCGCCGCCGACGGGACGGTGATCGAGCTCGGGATCCACGCGATCCAGCGGTGACGCGAGCCGTTCGCCGCATCGTCACAGCAGATCGCGCATCGCCCTCAGGAACGCGCGCAGGTCCGCGGGGCCATGGCGCGCCGCGTCGTGGAGACGCGCGAAGTCGAGCCGGTCGTAGCCGTGAACGACCACGTTGCGAAACCCGCAGGCCGACTGCAGGCGCGCTGCAACGCCCGCGTCGAGCCGCTTCGTCTCCGCAAGCAGCCGGAACGCGTCCTTGTAGCTCGCCGGAGCACCGAGATTGAAGTGCGTGCACGCGCCGAGAGCAAGATCGATCACGATCTGGGTCGCTTGCCACAAGTTCAGGATGACGATGTCGCCGGCATCCTCGTTCGTGGCGAATCCGGACGGCTCCGTCGGGAGCGCCCGATTCATGCGACTGAGGTGATGCTCGACCGCCATGGTCTTTGCCGCGAGCAGGTTGCGATCGAGGCGGCTCATGGGCCGAGGTCCTTCAGGGCCTGGTCGTAGTAGCCCTCGATCACACTGCCGGCGTCGCACCAGAAGAGGGCCGCGGCGTAGCGGAAATCGTCGAAGGTCTCGGGTTCGCGTTCGTGGACGACGATTCCGTCCTGCGCGATCTTCAGGCGAATCAGCCCGCCAGCACGGTCAAGATCGACGACGTCGACGTGTTCCGACGTGACGGTGTCCTCGAGATCGGCCGACAGCCGAAACGAATCGACCGGAGTGGCCGCAAGGAACGCGAAGTCCCAGTCGGAGTGCGGCGTCACGTCACCCCGCGCCCGCGACCCGAAGAGGAGGAGCAGGCGCAGGTCGTGCGCACGCGCCACCGCCGCGAGCCGCTCCTTCAGTTCCACGTCGATCGCGTTCGCCATGTGGACCAATGTAGCTCTCGTCGCCGGCCGTCAGCACCGGGTAGTCAGTAGCGCGAGCCCGGCTCCCGCGGTACCACCTGCCACGTCCCGCCACGACTCGGAGATCACCGATGACGCTCCCGCTTGCCAGCCTCGTGCTCGGTTGCATGCAGGCCGAGCCCGCCCTCGCCGGTCGGCCTCTGATCAACGCCGATGGTCCCCCCGTCTGGCGCGCGCAGCAGCGCCTCATCGACACCCACGTTCATGTCGGGATGGACGCGGCGTGGCTCGAGCGCGCGGTGCGGATCATGGATGCGGAGGGGATCGGCGTCGCGATCAACCTGAGCGGCGGGACGACGACGCGCAGTGGTGACGCGCCGTCCGAGTTCGAGCGGAACCTCGCCTTCATGCGCGAGCGCCACGCCGACCGCTTCGCCCACTGCATGAACCTCGACTACGGCGGCTTCGATGACGCCGACTTCTCGGCGCGCGCGGTGCAGCAGATCAACGAGGGCCATCGGCTCGGGGCGGCGGGGCTCAAGGAGTACAAGCGGCTCGGGCTCTACGAGCGCGATGGCGCGGGAAAGCTGATTGCCGTCGATGATCGCAAGCTCGATCCAGTGTGGCAGCGCTGCGGCGAGCTCGGCATGCCGGTCTTCATCCACACCGCCGATCCCAAGGCGTTCTGGCGGCCGTTCGACGAAACGAACGAGCGCTGGGAAGAGCTGCACGACCACAAAGATTGGTGGTTCGGCGATCCGGCGAAGTTCCCGTCGTGGGATGCGTTGATGGCGGCGCAACTACGAGTCGTCGAGCGCCATCCGGAGACGACCTTCGTCTCGCTCCACTTCGCCAGCAACTCGGAAGACGCCCTGGAGGTCGGGCGCTGGCTCGACCGCTATCCCAACTTGTTGGTCGATATCGCGGCGCGCGTGCCGGAGATCGGGCGGCAGGCGCCGGAAAAAGTGCGCGCGGTCTTCGAGAAGCACCAGGAGCGGATCCTCTTCGCCACCGACTTCATGGTCTACGACCATCTGATCCTCGGCTCCGGCGGCAACGGCCCGCCGCCGACTGACGACGACGCGCGCTCGTTCTTCGAGAAGCACTGGCGCTACTTCGAGACCAACGACCGCGGCTTCGCCCACATGACGCCGATCCAGGGCAACTGGACGATCGACGCCATCGGGCTCGGCGCGCCGGCGCTGCGGAAGATTTACTTCGACAATGCGCGGAGGCTGCTGGTGCGGTCGCTGCCGCCACCCGTGGCGAAGGTGGCGAAAGTCGCGATCGCGATCACGCCGGGCGCGCCCGAACTCGCCGCGCAAGATCCGGTGTGGCAGAAGGCGACTCCCGTGTGGATCGATCAGGACGCCCGCAACGGCGCCGCGCGGCCGGAGCTCGCAACCGAGGTAAGGCTGCTCTGGTCGGACGACTTCCTGCACGTCCGTTATCGTTGCCCGTTCACGCAGCTCACCGTGTTCGGGTTTCCGGGCTCGGACACGGTGCCATCGCCGGCGCCACCGCTCGCGCCGAACTCCACGCCGCCGCTCGCTGCGGAGCGGATGGGGTTGTGGGAGAAGGATGTGGTGGAGCTCTTCGTCGGCGCTGATGCCTCCGTCTCGGGTCGCTACAGCGAGATCGAAGTTGCACCGACGGGAGAGAAGCTCGACGTCGCGGTCGACCTGCCGGCCAAGGACTTCTCGTGGAGCAGCGGTTGTACTGCGCGCGTCGTCATCGACGACAAGTCGAAAGTCTGGAGCGTCGTGCTGTGCGTTCCGCTGCACGCCATCTCGGCCGTGCCGCCGACTGCGGGCACCCGTTGGAGCATGAACCTCTATCGGTGCGATCGAGCGAACGGCGCGTCGCTCGCGTGGCGGCCGGTGCTCGGCGAGACCTTCCACGCACCCGATCGCTTCGGCGTGCTCGAGTTCCAGGCAGGTAACTGAAGTAAGAACGGCGTCGCCGACTACCGCGGTGCCGCGCCGGCAACCTCCGGCCACGGCCACGGGTGCTCGGCGTCGACCTCGATCCGGATCTTGGCGCCGGGGTGCACGATGTAGCCGAGATTGGCGATCGTCTGGGAGGCGGCACTCTTCACGTACTCGTCGGCGGGCGCCTTGCCGACCGGGATCTCGAGGAAGAGGCCGGGCGCCCGCGCGCGCCGGAATTGGACCACCTCGGCGATCGACATGGCCGGCGCCTGGATCTCGGCGCAGAGGATCGCGTAGGCCTCGGCGAAGAGGTCGAGCCCACTCGGATCGCGATTCCACTCGCGCTGGATCAACGCGAGCAGTTGCAGCGACAGCACGCGGTTCTCGAGCTTCTCCTGCACACCGGTGAAGCGCTCGACCCCGTCGTCCGCATCCATCTTCACGTCGCCCTTCGCGGCGAACAGCGTCGCGAGAAATGCCGGCAGGTCGGGCTCCTTGCCGAGCCGCTCCTTCACCGCCGGGGTGCGGAGGAACTGGTCGCAGAAGTAGGCGAGCGCGTTGTAGCGCAGGTCGCGCGCCTCGAAGAAGGCGCGCAGCTCCCCCTGCTCCATCGGCTCCTCTTCGAGCGCAAAGAGACGGCTGCCGGCGCCTTGCAGCAACGCGAGCCAGTGGTCGTCGAGCCGGTTGCCAATCTCGGGTGCGACCTTGCCGCGACGCGACTGGAGCGCGAAACGAAGGTTCTGCAGACCATCCATGCCGAGCAGTCGCGAGCTGCGCGGCTCGACGAGACAGCGGAAGAGGCGATCGAACTCGCCGAGACCGCCGACGTCCTGGAGGAAGGTGATCGCCGCGCGCAGCGATCGCCCCTTGCTGGAGATCACCTGCGTGGCGGTGGTTGGCTCCTCGCTCGCGAGCAGCCCGTCCATCGCCGTCCGCGCCGCCGCGATCGCGCGCGCCTTGAGGAACGGATCGAGGTCGCGGCGCTGGAAGAGACGCGAGCACGACTGGAGCACGGTCACCGTCTCCAGCGGATCGTTGCCGTCGGCGAGCAGCGGCTTCAACACGCGCAGCGCGTCGTCCATCTCGCCGGTGCGATAGAGCCCCTCGATCGCGGCACCGCGCTGGCCGGCGCGACCTTCGGCGGCATCGGCGCGGAGCTGGGCGAGGATGGTGGCGGCGAGCTCGGCCGTGACGGAATCCGTGATCGTGTTCGCGCCCGCAGTCTCTCCCGCGTTCGTGCTTGCGGCGGCGCCTGCCTGCGCTCGCAGCGCGCCGAGCGCGCGACCGAGCTGCCGGGCGATCGACGCTCGATTGTCGGGGGGTGCCGCGCGGTAGCCGTCGAACAGCGCCTGCAGGTCGTCGCCGTCGGGCGCGTCGGCGAGCACCATCGCCGCCGTCGTTGCGGTGAAATCGAAGGCGCCACTCGGGGATTTGCGGGCGAGGGCGCGCAG
>CAYRQC010000244.1:0-3222 GCA_964426265.1 uncultured Phycisphaerales bacterium
CGCCACCGATCGGCAGCGGATCCACGTCTACGACCCGGCCATCGAGCCGATCCGCACCGTGAACGGGATCCTCTGCGTCTTCGACCAGACGCGCTATATCGACTTCGTCAACACCGGCCCCTACATCGCACAGATCGACGAGGAGGCGTGCGACCTCGGTGGCGATCCGAGCGAGGACGGCCAGGCGAGCGACACCGGCGTCAACCTCTCGACGTGGACCGTCGACTCGTCGCGCGCGAGCGACACGGCGCCGCTGATCGTGAGGGCGTGGGTGCCCAACTCCGACCGCGGCATGGACAGCCTGATCCAGGCGAAGGTCGAGATCAGCGAGGGCGCCAGCGACGACAACGCCTTCGGCATCTTCAAGATCAACTTTGCCGACGTGCTGCCGGATGGCGACGTCAACGACCCGCGTTTCCTCGGCACCCTCTCGACCTACGACGCCGACAGCGGCAACGTCGGCTTCCAGTTCTTCGAGCACCATGGCGACCTGACGCAGGTCCCGGCGATGGACGAGGGCGCCGAAGAGGTCGCCGCGGTGGTGACGATGGAGCCCGACCGCTCGGGCGGCACCGCACGCATCCGTCGCCAGTACCGCTACAACGACTCCTTTGGCGGCGACAGCGGCATCCAGGATGAGGAGTTCCTGCTCGCCTTCGACGACACCCATCTGCTGCGTCAGCAGGATGGAGGCACGCCGGTCGCGTTGGCGCGCGGCTCCTTCGTCGACAACGTCTGGCGCTACAACCTCTACTACTGCAGCGGTCCGAACGCCGGCGAGCGCGTCGAGCTCGACTCGGGCTTCCCCTTCCGGACCGCAGAGGGCGAGTGGGGATTCGTCGGCTACCACGGCATCTGGACGTCCAACGGCGTGACCGTCGCCGACGGTGATCCGATCGAGCGCGTCAGCCCGGGCGGCGCGACGACCAGCTACACCGCGAAGATCGGTGCCGGCAAGCTCTTTCACTTCACGCGCGGCAGCCTGCCGCTCGCCAATGCGGGCGGGATCACCTTCGAGTGGTTCGACTTCACGCAGAATCCAGTCGCGTTGAAGCGGCTGGTCTACGCAGGCGACCACTTCGAGGCGGTCGCCGAGCAGGATCCCATCGCGTTCCAGTGGGTCGATCTCGACGAGCCCGAGCCGATCGACACCTCGTCGATCATGTTCCTCAACTTCTACTCGCGCCAGCTCGGCGGGCCCTGCTTCTACCGGAACGGCGACAGCGACATCACCTTCTTCGAGCAGGAGCTGGTGCTGCCGGATGATCCGTCGCTCGCGGGCGGGCTCGACCTCTACTGCTACTTCCAGGGGCTCGCGACTGGCATCACGGCAATCGATGCCGCCAACAACGAGATCTACGTAGCCGGCTCGAACGACGTGGCGGCTCCGCTCCACTACACGTTCGACGCCAGCGCCTACTCGCTCCTGTTCGATGCGGACGGCGACGGCGATGGAGACGCGGCGGCCGGCTTGGCGTCGGGCGAGACGCTGCCACCGGGCCCCTACTCCTGGGGCGTGCGCAGCGGACCGATGGTCACCAATACGGCAGGCTTCTCCACGATCCAGGAGATGTTCGACGCCAGCGAGTTCTACGTGTGGGAGACCGGCTCGAACCCGTGGAACCTCTTCAGCGGGGTCACCGACGACAACGGCGCGTTCGTCGCGTTCGACCCGCCGCTCTCGTTCCTCTACACCCACTCGACGGCGAATGACCGCAACAGCGATGCGGCGAACGACGGCAGCAGCGTGCTCCTCAACTATGGCGGCCCCGGCCAGCTCTGGGGGATCCCGAGCGAGCCGATCGACGTCGATGGCGACGGCTCGCCCGATCGCTACTACCCGATCTTCAACCTGGCCGACGGCGTGATGGTCGGCCCGACTGGCAGCGAGTACGTCGTGAAGGCTATCGAGGTGGAACAGCACCTCGAGGTCGACCTGGCGGGAGCCGGCACGCTGACGCTGACGGGAGCGGCGGCGCTGACACTGCCGGACGGCAGCGACTACGTCACGCCCGACAACGGGCCCAAGCCGGTGGTCACCGATCCGCCGAAGGCGGTGGCTGGTGTGGTGCAGTAGGGACCATGCCGCAGGTGCGACGTAGCAGGCGCGGTGAAGCAGCGATCGCGCCGTAGCACTGCAGCACGATCGAGGATCGGAACTCCCTGATCAGGCCGGGCGCGCTTCCGTGCGCCCGGCCTGATCCTTTTTCGCGCCTGGGCGGTAATGCGCGCTCCGATCCCGATTACGATCCCGACTTCGATCCCGCCCCGGCGCGTCCTCCCGATGCGCCCCACCGCCCACGGAGAAGCACGACGATGGGACTCTTCGCCAAGCTGCGCGGCGAGCTGATCGACATCATCGAATGGGTCGACGACTCGCGGCACACGCTCGTCTGGCGTTTCCCCCGCTACCAGAACGAGATCAAGAACGGGGCGCAGCTGATTGTCCGCCCTGGGCAAATGGCCCTCTTCGTCAACCAAGGGCGGATCGGCGACGTCTTCGAGGCGGGCCACTACCAGCTCACGACGCAGAACCTGCCGATCCTCTCCACCCTGATGGGCTGGAAGTACGGCTTCGACAGCCCGTTCAAGGCGGAGGTCTACTTCGTCTCGACGCGCCAGGTGACCGACCTCAAGTGGGGCACGCCCAACCCGATCATGCTGCGCGACCCCGACTTCGGGCCGATCCGGCTGCGCGCGTTCGGCAGCTACTCGCTGAAGGCGGCCGATCCGAAAGTGCTGCTGAAGGAGCTGGTCGGGACCGACGGCGTCTTCGAGACCGACGAGCTCGAGACGCTGATGCGGTCGATCATCGGCACCGCGTTCGCCGACCTGATCGGCAAGAGCCAGATCGCGGCGCTCGACCTCGCGCGCAGCTACCAGCAGCTCTCCGAGCAGCTCCGCAAGGACGTCGTGGCGCGGGTCGATGACGAGTACGGGCTCGACGTCGTCCAGCTCGCGATCGTCAACATCTCGTTCCCGGAAGAGGTCGAGAAGGCGCTCGACGCGCGGACGTCGATGGGCGTGCTCGGCGACCTCGGGCGCTTCCAGCAGTACCAGGTCGGCAAGGCCCTGCCGGAGCTCGGCCGTGGCGGTGGCGCGGCCGCGGACGGGATGGGCATGGGGATGGGATTCGCGCTCGCGCAGCAGATGGCACGCGGCTTCGGGCCGGCGGGTGGCGGGCCGCCACCACCGCCGCCGGCAGCCGCTGCATGGCACGTC
>CAYRQC010000245.1:0-7170 GCA_964426265.1 uncultured Phycisphaerales bacterium
GATCGCGACCGGAAAGCGGCCCGAGAAGCACGGCATCACCGGCTTCTCCTACCGCGATGCCAAGGGCGAGCCGCGCAATTTCCGCAGCAGCCACCGTCAGTGCAAGGCGCTCTGGAACCTCTTCGATGAGGCGGGCAAGACGACCGAGGTGATCGGCTGGTGGTGCACGTATCCGGTCGAGCCGATTCGCGGCGGCATGGTCGCGCAGACCGCGACGCGCGCGCAGATCGACATCCGCGGCGGCAACCAGATCTGGAAGGGCAATTACCTCAAGGGCTTGCCGTACCAAGTCTGGCCGGAGGAGCGGCAGACGGTGATGGACGATCACGCCGAGGCGCTCGGCGACGCGATCCGGCGTGGCCAGGAGAGCCCGGCGGAAGATCCGATGGTGGCGCAGTTTGGCAACCCACCGGCAGTGGAGCGGAAGCTCCCGACGCAGCTCTGGAACGCGGTGCGCACCGGCTACTACGCCGACCTGCTCTTTCGCAGTGGCGCGCTCGACGTGCTCGATTCGAAGGAGCCGTTCGACGCGCTGCTCGTCTACTTCGGCTCGGCCGATGTCGCTTCGCACATGTTCTGGCGCTACTTCGAGCCGGCGGCGTTCGAGGTCCCGCCGACCGCCGCCGACGTCGCCGCGTTCGGCCACGTGATCCGCGACGCCTATCGCTTTGTCGACGCGACGATTGGCGAGATCCGTCGGCGCGCGCCCGATGCCGAGCTGCTGATCGTCTCCGACCACGGTTTCCACGCCGTCAACGTGAAGCAGTCGTTCCCCGACGACTACACCGGCCGCGCTGATTCCGGGAACCATCAGGATGCGCCGGCCGGCGTGCTCCTCGCGCTCGGGCCGAGCTTCCGCAAGCAGCCGCTGCCGGCGAACGCGACGCGCGCCGACTTGAAGCCGGTCGGTCGGGTCGAGGATCTACTGCCGACGCTGCTGGTGCGCGAGGGGATCCCCTACGCGCACGACATGGATGGCCGGCCGCTGCGCAATCTGCTGGCACCGGAGCTGCTCGAAGCGCGGCCGATCCGCTCGGTGCCGACCCACGAAGATGAGGCGTGGAAGAAGGCGCGCGCGGAGCTGCTGAAGGCCGTGCCGGAGTTCGACCGCAAGTTCGAGGTGGCGCTCGGCCACCTTGATCAAGCAAGCCTCGATCTGTTCCGGCAGCTCGGCTACATCGGCGCAGGCTTGAACGACGAGCCCGACCAACCCGCCAACGGGAAGCCCGACAAGAGCGACGACCACGACAAGAAGAGGCCCTCCAAGAGTCCCGTGGAGGACTCCGCGAAGTGGCACTGGATCGCTCCCGATGACCCCCCGAAAGACGATGGGGGAGAGCGCCGCCGGTGACCGACGTCGCGTCCTACATCGGCGGCGGCTGCGCCTTGACGGCGGCCGCCTTCTGGGCGGTCTCGACCACGCTCATCAAGGGGGCGATCACCCGCTACGGCTCGCGCGCGATCAATCTCTTTCGCGTGCTGATCGCGGTCGTGCTGTTCTGGGCGGCGACGCTGATCTGGGACGGCAGCGGCGCGATCCACGCAATCAGTACGGACGCCGGCATCGTCCTGCTGGTTTCAGGAGTGGTCGGCCTCGCGATCGGCGACGCGTTCCTCTTCGAGGCGGTCCGCCGGCTCGGCGCGCAGCCGGCGATCGCGATGAACCAGCTCTCGCCGGTCTGGTCGGCGCTGCTCGGCTTCCTGCTCGGCTCGGAGCATCTGCGGCTGCGCGACGTCGGTGGCATCGCGCTGGTGGTTGGCGGGGTGCTGCTGGTGATCTTCGGCCGCGAGCGCCCGCTCGACGCAAGTGGCGCCGTCGCACCGGAACGCCGCGGGCTCGGGGTCGTGATGGGGATGCTCTCGTCGCTCTGCAACGCGGGCGCCGGGATGATGACGCGGCAGGCGATCGTCGCGGTCGGGGTGCTGCCCGGCTCGACGTTGCGGATGACGGGCGCGGCGGCGGCACTGCTGCTCGCCACGTTGGCGACGCGGCGTTGGCGAGCGGACAGTGCGCCGCTCTGCGCGCTGCCGCAGATGAGAAAGGAGCTCGTCGCCGTGTTTCTCGCGACGTTCGTCGGGATCTTTCTGCAGCAGGCGGCCTACGCGCGGCTCGACGCGAGCATCGCGCTCTGCCTGCTGTCGACGACGCCACTCTTCCTGCTGCCGCTGGCCGTCGGCATTCTGCGCGAGCGGTACCGCTGGATCGCGTGGTTGGGGACGTTGCTCGCGACGGCGGGAGTGCCGCTTTTGATCAGTGGAGACGCTGGAGCTGCCGTCATGGGAACCGCCGTCATGACCGCTCGCGACCCTCACTCGTTTGCGCGGCCCGACGAGGCGGCGGTGAAGCAGCTCGATCTCGACCTGGTGGTCGATTTCGAGCGCAAAGAGATTTCGGGGCGCGCGACGCTCGAGCTGGCGGTGGCGGCGGGTGCCACCGAAGTCGTGCTCGACACGCGCGATCTCACGATCGAGCAGGTGATCGTCACAGCGCCTCCTGAAGCCGGCAGTGCGCCTCCCACGGATCAACTGGCGAAGTTCACGCTCGGCGCGGCGCAGGGCGACTTCGGGCGGGCGCTCACGATTCCGTTGCCGGTATCGGCTCGATCCGCCGGCAATCCCGGATCGGTCTCCGTGAACATCCAGTACCGAACCAGCCCCGGCGCGGCCGCCTTGCAGTGGCTCGCGCCCGAGCAGACCGCCGGCGGCAAGCTCCCCTTCCTGTTCACGCAGTCGCAGGCGATCCTCGCGCGCACCTGGATTCCATGCCAGGACACACCCGGCGTGCGGATGACCTACACGGCACGCGTGACCGTGCGCGGCGCCGGCGGTGCGAGGCTGCTCGCCGTGATGAGTGCCGAGAACCCGCAGTCGGCGAGCGCGGACGGCGTCTACACCTTCCGGATGCCGCAGCGCATCCCGAGCTACTTGATGGCGCTCGCGGTCGGCGACCTCGCGTTCCGTCCGCTCGGTCCACGCAGCGGCGTCTACGCCGAGCCGAGTGTGGTCGGCTCGGCGGCGTCCGAGTTCGTCGATCTCGAGTCGATGATTGCGGCGGCCGAGAAGCTCTACGGCCCCTATCGCTTCGGGCGCTACGACGTGCTCGTCCTGCCGCCGAGCTTCCCGTTCGGCGGGATGGAGAACCCGCGGCTCACCTTCGCGACGCCGACCATCCTGGCGGGGGATCGCTCGCTGGTGTCGCTCGTCGCGCACGAGTTGGCCCACTCGTGGTCCGGCAACCTGGTCACCAACGCGACCTGGAACGACTTCTGGCTCAACGAAGGGTTCACCGTCTACTTCGAGCACCGCATCATGGAGGCGGTCTTCGGCAAGGAGTTCGATGACGCGCTGGCGGTGCTCGGATTGCAGGATCTCGAGAAGACGATCGCCGAGCTGCGCGAGGCGGGCCAGGAGCGCGACACGTGGCTCAAGCTCGATCTCGCCGGCCGCAACCCGGACGATGGCGTGACCGACGTCGCCTATGAGAAGGGCGCCCGCTTCCTGCAGACGATCGAGCGCGCGGTCGGCCGCGAGCGGTTCGACCGGTTCCTCCGCGCCTGGTTCGACGGCAACGCGTTCGAGAGCCGTACGACGGAGCAGTTCCTCGCCTTCTTCGAGGCGGAGCTGGTGCGCGAGCGGCCGGGGCTCGCCAAGGAAGTGGAGGTCGCGGCGTGGGTGAACGGGCCGGGGCTGCCGGCGAGCTGCCCGCGGGCGACGTCGACCATGCTCGCGCGGGCCGAGGCGGAGCTGGCGCGTTTCATCGCGGGCACGGCGGCGGCAAAGCTCGCGGTGGCCGGCTTCACGACGCAACAGTGGCAGTCGTTTCTCCGCAAGTTGCCGGCGGCGGCGAGCGCGGCACAGCTCGCCGATCTCGATGCCACTTTCGGCCTCTCGCGGCGCGGCAACTCGGAGGTGCTCTTCGCCTGGCTCGTCCAGTGTGTGGCGCACCGCTGGGAGCCGGCGTTTCCGGCGCTCGAACGGTTCCTCACGTCGCAAGGGCGGCGCAAGTTCCTGAAGCCGCTCTACCAGTAGCTGGCCAAGTCACCGTGGGGGAGTCTGCTCGCGAAGCAGATCTACGCCAAGGCGCGCGCCGGCTACCACGCCGTCGCGCGCGACACGATCGACGACGTGCTGAAGTGGCCGAAGTAGCCGAAGTGGCCGCGCCCACCCACCCACTCGCAACCGACTGCAACGAAGGCTCGCCAAACCAATGCTCACGAAAACACTCTCCCTGATTGCGCTGGTCGTGCTGGTCGCGCCTGCCCCGAAAGGTCCCGACATGCTGGCGGCCAACCTCGATCCCTCGGTGAGCCCGCGCGTGGACTTCTTCAACTACGCTTGCGGCGGCTGGATCCAGCGCAACCCGATCCCGCCGAGCGAGGCGTCGTGGACGATCGGCCATCTCGTCAACGAGCAGCTCTATGCGATCAAGCGCACGCTCAACGAGACGGCGGCGCAGGCCGACGCGCCGGCGGGGAGCGATCAGCGCAAGATCGGCGACTTCTGGGCGGTGGCGATGGACAGCGAGCGAGCCGAGGCGCTCGGCGCCGGGCCGCTGCGCGAGCTGCTGGCGAAGATCGACGCGATCCGCAGCGCCGATGACGCCGTGCGGGTGGCCGCCGAGCTGCAACGCAATGGTGTGGGTGTCTTCTGGTCGTTCGGTGTGGGTCAGGACGAGAAGCAGAGCGACTTGATCGCGGTGCAGATCCACCAGGGCGGGCTCGGCCTTCCCGAGCGCGACTACTACTTCAACAGCGAAGAGGGCGTTGCGAAGGCGCGCGCGGAGTACCCGAGCCACGTCGGGCGGATGTTGAAGCTGCTCGGCCAGCCCGAGGCGGCGGCGATGGAGGCGGGCGCGGCCGTGATGCGCCTCGAGACCGCGATGGCGACGGCGAGCCGCACGCTCGAGGCGCGGCGCGATCCCTATGCCAACTACAACAAGATGAGTGTCGACGAGCTGCAGACGAAGCAGACACCACACCTCCAATGGCGGGCGCAGCTCGACGGCTACGGTCTCGCCGCGGCCGACAGTGTGATCGTCGGACAGCCGGAGTACCTCGCCGCGCTGGACGGACTGTTGCAACAGACGCCGGTGAGCGACCTCCAGCAATACCTCCGCTTCCACCTGGTGAGTGGCTACGCCTCGTACCTCAGCCCGGCGCTCGATCAGGAGCACTTCGCCTTCTACGGCAAGACGCTGCAAGGGAGCAAGGAGCTGCGGCCGCGTTGGAAGCGCGTGCTCGATGCCCAGGAGCGTGCGATGGGGATGGTGGTCGGCAAGGTCTTCGTGCAGGACTACTTCCCGGAGAAGACCAAGCGGCGCTACGACCAGATGGTCGAGGCGATCCGCACCACCTATCGCGACCACATCGAGGCGCTGCCGTGGATGAGCGCGGCCACCAAGGCGAAGGCGCAGGAGAAGCTCGCCAAGATGAGCAAGAAGGTCGGCTTCCCCGACCATTGGAAGGACTACTCGACCTTGGTGGTCGATCGCGGCAGCTATGCCGGAAACATGCTCCGCGCGGCGCAATGGGAGTTCGACGACTCGGTCCGCAAGTTCGGCAAGCCGGTCGATCGCACCGAGTGGGAGATGACTCCACAGACCTACAACGCCTACTACAACCCGAGCAACAACGAGATCGTGCTCCCCGCCGGCATCTTCATGATCCCGGGTCTGAAGGACGACGATGCCGATGATGCGCTGGTCTACGGCTACGCGGCGGCCAGCACCATCGGCCACGAAATCACCCACGGCTTCGACGACCAGGGCCGCCAGTACGACGTGAACGGCAACCTGAACGACTGGTGGACCGAGGAAGATGCCAAGCAGTTCGAACAGCGCGCGGAGGTGATGGCGCAGCAGTTCGACGGCTACGAGCCGATCGCCGGCCTCCACATCAACGGCCACGCGACGCTCGGTGAGAACATTGCCGACCTCGGTGGAGTGGTGCTGGGACTCGACGCCTTCAAGAAGACCGAGCAGTACCAGAAGGGCGAAAAGATCGAGGGGCTGACGCCACTGCAGCGCTACTTCCTCGGCTATGCGCTTGGCTGGCTCGGTCATACGCGACCAGAGCGGCTGCGCCAGCAGCTCCTCAGTGACGTCCATTCGCCGGCCATCTGGCGCGTGAACGGACCCTTCGCCGACGTGCCGGAGTTTTACGAGGCGTTTGGTGTCAAAGAGGGCGATCCGATGTGGCGAGCGGAGGCCGTGCGGGTGAGGATCTGGTGACCGGCCGCAGCTCGGCACGCGCGTCGCTGCTCGTCGCCGCGCTGCTTGCGTTGATCGGCGCGGGGCGGTTGACGTCCGATCTCCTCACCGATGCCGATCCCGGCTGGTCGCAGCGCCTCGTTGGCTCGCCGCTGCGCTATCTGGTGCGAGCGCCGTCGGACGGGACGCTGCTCGGCGACCTCAACGTCCAGTGGTTCAAGCTGCTCGCGATCCCGTGCTCGGTGGCGGGGCTCTACCTCGTGAAGCGGCTGCTTTCGAGCGACCTGCGCTACACGCAGGGGCTGTGGCAGTCGCGCGTCTATCGGGTTGCCTTCCTCGCGCTGTTCGCCGTCATGTGTGTGGTGATGGAGTTGGAGAAGAGCTACCACCTCTTCGGGTTGCGGATGGCCGGGCTGCTCGACGGCGAGCGGGCCTGGCTGAACCATGTGATCCACGCGGCGAGCCTCGGTCTCGGAGCGCTGCTGATGAGCTGGCTGCGGTTCGTCGAGCCGGGCAACGGGTCCCGCGCGCGAGCTTGAAGGGGTTCAAGCTCTCCGCGAGGGCGTATGGAAGCGAGGCGTCACTTCTCGCCGAGCAGCTTCTTCAGGTCGGCCTCGATGCCGTCGGCCCAGATGGTGTAGCCCTTCGCCGAGAGGTGGAGCAGGTCGGGCATGATCTCCGGGCTGAGCGAGCCGTCGGCCGCGAGGAACTTCGGACCGAGGTCGAGGAAGGTGATCCGCTTTCCGTCCGCGAGCTTCGCGATCGTCGCGTTGATCGCGGTGATCGTCACGCGCATTGGATCGGGCTTCTCGCCGCGCGGGAAGATCGCGAGCAGCAGGATCTTCGTGGTCGGCGACCGCTTGCCGATCTCGTCGATGATCGCCGCGACGCCTGCGGCGATCTGCGCGGCACTGTGGGTGCCGTTGGTGTTCCCGACGTTGTTCGTCCCGATCATGATCACG
>CAYRQC010000246.1:0-11740 GCA_964426265.1 uncultured Phycisphaerales bacterium
TCAACGTCGAGAAGGCGCGCTACGACAAGATGCTCGGCCACGAGGAGATCCGCGCCATGATCACGGCGCTGGGCACCGGCATCGGCGTCGACGACTTCGACGCCTCGAAGCTGCGCTACGGCAAGGTCATCATCATGACCGACGCCGACGTCGACGGCTCGCACATCCGCACGCTGCTGCTCACCTTCTTCTACCGGCAGATGCGGCCGCTGGTGGACAACGGGAACATCTACGTCGCCGCGCCGCCGCTCTACCGGATCAAGCGTGGCAAGCACGAGGAGTACGTCCACAACGAGGAGGACCTGCTGCGCATCAAGCGCGACCTCGGCTTGAAGCACGCGCAGCTCACGATCACCGCGAGTGGCGAGAAGCTCGCCGGCGAGCCGCTGAAGCCGCTGCTCGACCAGCTTGCGCAGCTCGAGCGGTCGGCCGCGGCGCTCGAACGGCGCGGCGCGAACCTGCGTGAGCTGGCGGCGGCGCGCCACGGCAACCCGGCGCGGCTGCCGGCCTATCGCGCACTCACCAAGGAGGGCGGCGCGCGCTACTTCGCCGGCGACGTCGAGTTCAACGCCTGGCTCGAGGCGGAGCGCGCGCGCAAGCCCGACCTCTCCGTGAGCTACGAAGGCGATGACGCGGCCGACGTGCGGATGCTGGCGTTCCACGACCGCGGCGACATCGAGCAGGCGCTGGCGGCGCTGGCGGCGCACGGGCTCTCGCTCGATCAGGCGCTCGGAAGCAAGCAGATCGCCAATCCGGCCCCGTTTGCGCTCGAGCTCGGCGGCGCGCCGCAGCCCTTCGCGAGCCTGCGCGAGGTCGCCGACGCGATCCGTGGCGACGGCGAGCGCGACCTCGAGATCCAGCGTTACAAGGGCCTCGGCGAGATGAACCCGGAGCAGCTCTGGGAGTCGACGATGGACCCGGCGATCCGCACGCTCTACCAGGTGCGCGCCGAGGACGCCGTCCGCGCCGACGAGATCTTCACCATCCTGATGGGCGAAGAGGTCGAGCCCCGCCGCGCGTTCATCGAAAAGCACGCGCTCGAAGTCCGCAATTTGGATGTCTGACCGAGCGGCGGATCCGGCGTACCGACCCCGGATCGCTACGGCGATGTTTTCCGCACCCTGCAACGGCGCAGGAGATGGTCGCAAGTTCGGTCTTCAGGGCGGGCGAGGGGACGCCGATCAAGGGAACGGAGGATTCCCGAACCATGCGCGCGGCCAGCAAGATCACGTCACTGCATGCGGGGCAGGTGCTGAGGGCGGAGGGGCTCCTCACGCCGGAGCTGCTCGAAGAGGTGGAGCAGGAGGCGCAAAGCACCGGCGATCGCGTCGCCGATGTGATCCTCGCGCGCGGGCTCGTGACCGAGTACGACCTCGCGCGGGCGCTCGTACGGCAGCTCACGCTGCCTTATCTGTCACCGCGGGCGTACGACACGCCCAAGGAAGTTCGGAGCGTGTTGCCCGCCACGCTGCTCCACCAACACCGGATCCTGCCGCTCGACCTATTCGGTGACGTGCTCCTGGTCGCCACCTACGCCGACCTCGACGCGCAGGCGGTCATCGACCTCGAGGCCGACACCGGCAAGCGCCTCGCGTGTGTCATCGCGCAGAAGAGCGAGCTCGAGACGGTGCTTCACGAGCGCTACCCGCCGCAGGATCTCGGGCGCGAGGTCGCGTCACGCTTGGATCAGCTCTTCGGCTCGTGACGCCAAGACAGCGCGCCGGTCCCTCCGGCCGTCAGTCGTGAGGAGCCTGCTCGGGCTGGGGCGTCGTGGTCGTGGTGTTGGTCGCCGGCGAATCGATCGTCGGGTTGACCGTCGTGGCGCGAGCGGTCGTGCTGGTCGGGAGCGACTTGGGCGGCGGGGGCGGGTCGGAGTGCTTCACGTCGTCGTCGAAGTCCTTCAGCCCCTTCTTGAACGAGTTCACCGACTTGCCGAGCGAGCGCGCAACCTCGGGCAGCTTCGACCCGAACATCAACAGCGCGACAATGCCGATGACCATCAGCTCGGGCGCGCCGATCGGCCCAATCAATGCAAACGACATGGCTTCGATCCTCGAGAGCTCGTTGCGACGGGCGGATACTAGCAACCGCTCCTTCGACCATGGGCGGCGCCGAACAAGAGTGGCGACTCGACGCCCTCAATACTCCCCGGCGCCGAGCGTCGGACGATCACCGCGACCCGACGTGAGTGTGCGATCCGAGCGGCCGCGGCGCAGGAAGGCCGGGTAGAGCGCGACGGTGAACGCGACGTCGCCATCGCCGCGGTCGCGCTCGAAGCCGAACGCGAGCGTGAAGTCGTGGCCGTGGCGGCGCAGCTCGTAGCGATGCTCGAGCCCGTTGTCCTGCGCGAGGTCGTACTGCTCGAGCAGCGCCACCGACCACTTGTCGGTGAGCTGCCAGTCGAGCTCGCCGGTGACGACCCGCGACAACCCGCGCGCCACGCGCCAGCTCAGGATCGTGCTCCAATCGATCGTCGGCTGGAACGCGGCGCCGACGTTCAAGACGTCGAGCGCGCCGTCGTGGAAGCTCCACTCGCCTTCCGCGAAGTAGCTGCTGTGTTGCAGGAACTTGCTGGTGAAGTCGGGGCGCAGCACGGCGTCGAATCGCAGCGGCCCGGCCGTCTCGCCGACCGTGCTGCCGGCGAGCGTGCCGCGGTTGTCGCGCGCCGCGTTCGGGTAGAGCGGCAGCTCGAGATCGAACTCCACGGCATCGACGATCCCGTCGCCGCGATGGGTCTGCAGCCGCTGGCGCACGGCGAGCAGATAGACACTGCGCGGCCCGAGCGTGTCGACCTCGTCGATCTGGACGATCTCGCTCGGATCGCGCGACACGTCGTAGACGTTCACGTAGTCGGCATCGAGCAACACGACATGCCGCAGCCCGTCGATCCCGAGCGACGGCATCCACGCGTCGAAGTTGCGATGCACCATCACCTCGCTGCGCGCGCCGACGAGCCCCGCCGCGCGGCCGATCACGCTGTCGTCCTGCGTGTTGCGATCCCAGCCGGTGAAGCGCCCCGCCGTGAACGGCCGCAACGAGAGCGGCCCGAAGTTGACCGTGGTCGACAGGTCGAGCAGCGAGTCGGCGCGCACCACGCGCTCGCTCCCGACCGGCGAGCCCGCGGCCGGCTCGAGCCGGAAGCTCCCGACGTCGTGCGACTGCGTCAGCACCAGCCACGCCGGCTGTCCGTCGTGCTCGAGCAGACTCGGCAGCGGCACCTTGAAGAGCGGGGCGCCGACCTGATCGAAGCCGCCGCGCGGCAAGGCGTCGACCTGCGTCGTGAAGTCGTTCAGCCGGTCGCGAAAGAGCGCCCGCCAGCGCGTCGTCCCCTCCTGCCGGACCAGATGGGCGTAGCTCTCCGGCTCCTTCTCCTCCTTGAACTCGCGCTCGAAGTACTCGGGTTGCAGACCACCATCCGAGAGCCACTGCACTTCCGTGTCGAGCCGCCAATGGTCGATCGGCGTCCAGCGATCGCGCAGCCAGGCGCGGCCGCGATCGGCGTGGTCGATGACGAACGGCCGGCCAAAGTCGTGGTCGAGGCGATCGTGGATCCAGTAGCCGCCGAGCTCGCCATCGATCGTCTCCGGCTGGCTCCACTGCAAGGCTGGCCCGAGCGCACCGCCGCGCCGCGAGTAGCCGTCGACGTCGAGCTCCCAACCGAGATCGAGCGGCCGCGCGGGATCGAGCCCCCACGTCTCCTCGATGGCGCGCGCCGTGTCGGGCAGATCACCACCCCAGAGCGTCTGGACGTAGGCGCCAAACCGCTTCGATTGGCCCGCGCGCACACTTTTGAGCGGCAGCGAGTCGCCGGTGTCGAGCCGCGCCGTGAAGCTCGGCAGCGGCAGCAGCGAGGTCTCCCCGATCGCGAGCCAGCTATTGGCGAGCGCGAGGCTCTCGACGCCGGCCGCGTCACCCGGCGCCGCCGAACGCAACCGGAGTGTCATCGCACCGCTCTCGACGTGATAGTGCGGATGGCCGTAAGCACAGGTCGAGAACTGCGCGTCGTCGGCCCGCAGCTCGCGCGTGGAGAGCGTGCGCAGCGCGGCGGCGCGCACGTGGACGTCGACGCGTCCCGCCTTGTAGGGCGACGTTCCATAGGCGTCGGCGTCGACGATCACTCCTCGTCGCTCGAGCACGTGTTGATAGAGCCGCTCGGCGAGGACCACCTGCTCCTTGCCTTCGCGAAAGTAGACGTGGCCCTCGGCGTAGATCTCCTGCAGCCCGTGCACGAGCACGCCCGCTGGATCGTCACGTCGCAGGAGCGGCAACGGCGGTCGGCCCGGCGTCGTCGGCACCTGCGGCCCGAAGTGCAGCGGGTCACCCGCGGGTGCGCCGCGAGCGGCGAGCAGCAGGTCGCGATCACCCCAGAGGACGGCAAAGTCCGCGCGCAGCTCGAGATCGCGATCGACGAGCCGCAGGTGGAGGTCTTGCGCGAAAAGAACGACGTCGTCGGAGGTCGGGCTCGACACCGTGTCGAGCTGCGAGGCGTTGAACTCGATGGGGCCCGCGCGTGGCGGCGCGACGATGAGTGGTGGCGTGGATGGCAGTGCGGGTGGTGGCACCGTCTCTTGCGCGGCTGCAGTCGCAGCCGCTCCCGCGACGACCGCCGCGAGCCGCACGAGCGCGCACGCGGATCTCATGGCCTCAGCGCGCAAGCGGCGGCTCGACGATCAGCGAGAACCCCTTGAAGCTCGTCCTCTCGGATGGCGAGGCGCTCGTCGCGAGATCGATCTTCATGCTGATGAAGTGGGCGGTGGCGTGCCATCCACCCGCGTCATCCTGCCCGAGCAGCGTGCACGGCTCGACCCCTTTCCGGAGCTCGAGCACACCGGGCTCGGGGAAGTCGGCGTCGAGCGGGTCGGCGACGAATCGATACGACAGCAGGTTCCCTTGGCCGTGGTAGGCGCCGTAGTCGAGGAGCACGCGCTGCGTCGCGTTGAGCCGCAGCGGTTCGATCGGACCCAGGCCGCGCTCACCCAGGCCGCGGGAGAGCAGCAGCTCGGCACGCTCGCTTCGCGCGCGCGCCGTTTCCGCGTGGGCCAGGTCGTCGCCGCGCGTGAGATCGATGTCGACGCCGCCGGTGAGCGCGAGGCGTTTGCCGATCAGCTGCGGCGGGTCGCTCGGGCGCAGCTCGACGCGCATCAGTTTGGGGAGCTCTCCAGTCGCTGTCGGCGAGTCTTCGGGATAGAGCACGAAAACGGTGCCCGCGGCCATCTCGGCGTTTTCGCCGCCATCCTTGACGTCGATCCACGCCGTCGTGATCGATTCGATGCGATCGGCCGCGTAGGGCTTGGCGCGTTGCAAGACGACGGGTGCGTCGGTACTGCCCTCGAGGCGGCCGGCGCGATGGGCGAGGTCGAAGAAGCCGTGCAGCGCGTCGAGCGTGCTGCCATCGGTCGGGCGCGTGCCGTGGACGCGACCGCGGAGCGTCACCGTGCCACGGCGCAACGCCGCGCCGAGGCGGTGGCTGCTGCTCTTCGGGGATTCGACCGTGGAGGTTGCAGCAGCCGCGCTACCAGCGGCGGCGGGCGTGACGACGAGGTGCTCGCTCTGCAGCTCGAGCGGCGGCGCGTCGGGATCGGGCGGCACCAACGACGAGAGCGTCGATCCATCCAGCGATTGCGGCAGCAGCTCTGCGAGCAGCGGCTCGGGAAGCTCGACGCGCACGCGCTCCGCCGCGTCATCGGCCGTGATCGCCCCCGAGTCGAGGTCGAGCTCGAGATGCGCGGAGAAGAGCGCGACGGGCACGTCGCATTCGAGATCGGGAAGCGTGAAACGCGCGCAGGCGGGAGCGCCCTCCACGTAGAGAAGGCGGCGGCCTTGCGGGTCGTGTTCGGTGGGCGCCGTGCGTTTCGTGCGCGCCGATGCCGCGGCGAGCGTGAGACCGTTCTCGTCATCGGTCAGCTCGACGGCGCCGAGCGCGTGGCCATCGAAGCCACCGACACCATCGGGCGTGAGGTGCAGCTCGTCGGCGAGGAGGAGCTGCGTGTCGCGCTCGCCGCTTCGCACGCGATAGCGGCAGCGACCGAGCAGATCACTGGCGTCGCCGCGGCGGGTCAGCGAGCAGGCGGCGAGCGGCTCGATCACCAGACGGCGTGGCGTGTCGGCATCGCCACTCGCGACGTCGCCGTTGGCGGAGCGCGCCTCGAACGGGCCGCCATTCTTGGGCAGCACGATCTCGCCCGCGGTGAGCAGCGGCACGATCACCGTCGTCGGTAGCGCGGGATCGGCTGGAACTACGACGTCGAGCGTCGCGCCCGCCACGAAACCGCGGTCGAAGTCGGCGCGTGCGTCGCCGTCGAGATGAGCCGTGCGGGCGCCGCCGGCATTCTCGGTGAGACGGATCGTGTGGGCGTGCGCGGTGCCGCGGCCGGTCAGATCGGCGATGGCGAGCGGGCGCACGTCATGCACGCCCGGCACTTCACGCGCCGTTGGCTCACGATCGGGCGCCGCGCGTTCCTCTGCTGCGCGATCGTAGATCAGCACCGAGAGCAGCCGGACCGCCGCGGATCCGGCCTTCGCGCCGCCGCTCACCGGTGGCAGCAGCTCCGCGACGATCTGCTCGCCGTCCGCCGCCAGCTCGCCCGGAATCTCGACGTGCGCGCGGCGCGTGAGGTCGATCTGGAGTCGCTCCGGCAGACGCTCCGGAAACGTTGCGTCGGCCGGCAGCTTGCGCGCGACGAGGCGCCCCGCCGCGGTGAGCTTCAGCTTCTTCGCGCTCGCGCCTTCGCCCACCACCAGGTTTTGCAGATCGATCGGGCCGTCGAGCACGAGGCCGCCGTCCTGCTCGTTCCAATGGAGCTCCTGCGCGTGACCGTCGCCGCCAAGCAGCCCGAGTGTGAGCGGCGCTTGGGGCACCCCGCCATCGAGACGCCGCACCGTGAGCTGCCCGAGCGCGTCGCGGTCGAGGGTGAGCGCGAGGCGATCGGTGCGCAGCCACTGCTCGTCGTGCTCCTCGGGCTTCCCTTGGCGCAGCAGCACGTTTTGGGTGAAGACGAGCTCGCCAGGGCCGAGCACCGAGTCGAGGCCGAGGGAAGAGGCGAAGTCGGTGGTGGGTTGGACTGCGGCTGGGGGCGCGGTGTCGCGGCGAACGAAGGTCGCCGGGCCGTCGCTCGTCAGGGTCATCGGTGGGCGCGCGGTCACCGGTGCGGCTGCGGTGCCCGCGGCGCTCGCCGGCGTCCCAGCACCGAAGCCCGGCATCGACAGCTCGGTGCCCGTGATCACGATCGGCGGCTGCAGTGTCAGCCGACCCGCCACGCGATCGAGCTCCATCCCGCCCGCGTGCACGTCGAGAGTGCCATCGGCTCGCCAAAAGTGGACCGGGAGCGGCGCGTTGAGCCGGCTCATCGGCTCTGCATGACCCTGCAGGTCGAGCGGCGTCTCCGGTGCTTCGAGGCGCTCCGTCTCCAGCGTGAAGGTCAGTCCACCAAGCGGATCGAAGAGCTTGATCACGACCGCCGGCGAGAGCGTGAACGCCTTGATGTCCTCCATCTGGATGCCGGCGGAGAGCTGCGCCGCTTGCGCCAGATTGGTGCGCGTGGCGAGGTCGCCGCCGCCCGCGTCGATCGTGGTCGCGGGCCGTTCGTCGAGCCGCTTGCCCGGATAGAGGTCGAGGTGCGGCGTCGCGAAGTGAAAGCCGCCGATGAAAGGCTCGATCCGCTGGAAGTGGAGCAGCGCCGCCTTCACGCGCGCCAATGAACCATCCGGTTGCAGCGTCTCCGGCTTCCACATCGGATAGGTGCCGGCGCCTTCCAGCGCGATGCCGATGGCGCTTCCCGTCTCGCTCGGATCCTTCATCGCGACCGCCGGCCGCACGTCGGCGAGGTTGGACGAGAGGATCGGCGTCGCATGGCTGTCGCGCACGATGCGCCCGGGCCCGAGCACCAGCACGAGGAGCAGGAGACCGAACCCGAAGATCGAGCCGAAGATCAGCAGCCGCTTCATGCCGTGAGGAGCACCTCTTCCGACGTCAGCCTGTTACGGGACTCGAGGACCGAGGAAGGACACTACCGGAGGAGGCGTTCTTCCCGCTTCGGGGCGACTACTTCGCGTTTGGCAGGAAGTGCGCCAGCACCGCGTCGAACTTCCCCTGTGCCTTGAGGATCCGCTCGATCGCCTCGCGCACCGCCGCCTCACCGCCCCGCGCCCGCGTGACCAGGTCGACCCGCTCGCGCACTTCCGCCGGCGCATCGCCCACCGCGATCGCCACGCCCGCGATCAGCAGCGCCGAGAGATCCTGCAAGTCGTCGCCGATGAAGGCCGCCTGTTCGAGCGCGAGGCCGCGCTTCTTGCACAGCTCCCGTAGCGCCGCCCCCTTGTCTGCCGACCCGAGCACCACATCGCGAACGCCGACCTCTTTCGCGCGCCGCGTCACTGCCGCAGAGCTGCGCGCCGTGATGAAGGCCGACTCGAGCCCCGCGAGCTTCAAGAGCTTGAGCCCGATCCCATCGCGCGAATGAAACGCCTTCACCTCCTCGCCTGATTCGGAGAGGAGGATCGTCCCATCCGTGAGTGTGCCATCGACGTCCATCGCGACCAGCGTGATCTTGCGGAGGCGACCCGCGAGACCGCGAATGCGCCGGATCCGGGCAACGGTGGGGGCGATCGACATGGGCGGGGCTCCTTACGCGTGGCACCGGTACGTGCGACGCGCTACTCGATCAACTTGCTCGGTGTCAGCCCGCGAAGAAACGCGTCGCACGGAATACAGCGAATCCCGTCGATCTCGAGCGTCTCGCGGCCGCGATGCAGCAGCAGCACTTTGGCTTCCGGATACTCGGCGTGAAACGTTTTCAGCGAGCGCAGGTCGCCGCGATCGACGCGCTCCGACGATTTGACCTCGATCGCCCAGAAGCCGTCGGGGCCATAGATCACGAAGTCGACCTCGGCGCCGCCGCGCGTGCGCCAGTAGTGGAGGCGGTTCGGCTCGCCCCGATAGGCGTTCCACGCCCGCAGATGTTGGGCGACGAGGCCTTCGAGCGCCGCGCCTTCGATCTCGCGGGACGAGTCGAGCGCACCGGTCGGTCGCGCGGTCCGATAGACGCCGGCATCGAAGAAGAAGAACTTCGGGTGAACTACGACGGCGCGCTGCGCTCGGCGCGCGAAGACGGGCAACCGGAACGCGAGCAGCAGATCCTCGAGGATTCCGACGAAGCTCTCGACGGTCCGGCGTTCGACCTCACACTCGCGCGCGACGTTCGCGAGGTTGAGCTGCGCAGCGTGAGAGAAGCTGATCGCCTCCAGGAAGCGCGCGAAGGCGCCGACGTTGCGGACGAGCCCCTCCTGCTGCACCTCCTCCTTGAGGTAGAGCGCGTGGTAGGCCTTGAGCGCGTCGAGCGGATCACTCGCGGCGAGGATGAGTGGCACGAGGCCGTGGCGCAGCGCGGCATCCAGATCGAAACGGTCGCCGAGTTCGGCGGCCATGAACGGGTGCAGGGTGCGCAGGACGGCGCGACCGCCGAGCAGGTTGGATCCGCCGCGTCTCAGCTTCCGCGCGCTCGATCCGGTGAGGATGAAGCGCAGCGACGGATCGCGCTCGCGCAAGGAGTGGACGACCGAGAGCAGCTCGGGCGCTTTCTGGACCTCGTCGAGGACGACGGTCTTTCGCTTTGGCTCGGCGGCGATCAGCTCGTGCAGCCGCTCGGGATGCGCCGCCAAGGAGCGCTGGGTGTCGGGCTCGAGCAGATCGATGATCTGGGCGTCCGGCAGTGCCGAGCGCACCCACGAGGATTTGCCGGTGCCGCGGGGGCCGAAAAGGAAGAAGCTGGATGCCGGAGGCTCGAATAATCGACCTAATGACTCTATTTTGAGGCTCATTTTGGAATTTATACAGCCATTATTCGACTCATTGACTTTGAATCAGCCCCTGCAGCTCAGGAATGGTGCCGAATTCGATCCTCGATTCGGCCCGCTCATCACCCCGGGTGGTCACACCAACCCCACCCTCAGCAGATCCTGCACGTCCAGCAGCCCCGCCGGCCGTCCCGCGTCGTCGACCACCAGGATCTGGTCGAGCTGCTTCTCCTTCATGACGTGGAGCGCTTCGGTGGCGAGGTGGCTCGGGCCAATCGTGCGCGGCGTGCGGGTCATCACCTCGTCGATGGTCAGGCGCGCAAGGTCGACGGTGCCGCTCGCGCCGCCTTTGGAACCGGCGGTCGAGCGCTGGAGGAGGCTCCGGCGCAGGTCGCCATCGGTGTAGAAGCCGATCGCGTGGCCGGTCGGGTCGATCACGGTGACGGCACCGGCGCGTGTCGCCGTCATCGCCTTCACGGCGTCGAGCAGAGTGGTGCCAGTCGGCACGGTCGGAGCGTCGCGGCCGCGCCGCATGACCTCGCCGACCGTGAGTAGCTGGCGGCCGAGCGCGCCGGCCGGGTGGAAACGCGCGAAGTCGTCGAGCGAGAACTGCTTCATCCGCATCACGGTCAGCGCGAGCGCATCGCCGAGCGCCAGCATCACCGACGTGCTGGTGGTCGGCGCGAGACCGAGCGGGCACGCCTCCACCACCTTGCCGATGTCGATCAGCCGGTCGGCGTGGCGGCCGAGCGGGCTCTCCGGATGGCCAGTGATCGCGATCAGCTTCGCGCCGATTCGCCGGATCGGCTCGAGCAGGCGGACGATCTCGTCGGTGGTCCCCGAGAAGGAGAGCGTCAGCACGACGTCCTGCTCGTCGATGCGGCCGAGGTCGCCGTGCGCCGCCTCCGCGGGGTGGAGGAAGAGCGAGCGCGTTCCCGTCGACGCGAGCGTCGCCGAGACCTTGGCCGCGATCAGCCCCGCCTTCCCCATCCCGGTGACCACGACCAGGCCGCGGCAGCCGCGCAGCAGATCCGCCACGGCCAGGAATGACGGGCCGAGCTGCTCCGCGAGCTTGGTGATCGCGCACGCCTCCTGCAGGAGGACGTCGCGCGCCGCACGCAGCAGCGCCTCGGGTGACAAGTCGTTGTCGGGCATGGCCTTCCGTCGAGAGTCAGGCAGGCGGTGGCGCGCCGAGCGCGGGTTCACGCTCGAGCGAACGAGGAGTATGGTAACCGGCTGCTCTTCGCCGATCTGGAGCCGTTTTCCACCATGCCCGCGATGCCTGCCTTCTTGCTCGACCCGGCGTGCTACGCGGGGTTCGCCGGGTTCGCGGCCGACGAGCACGAGAAGACGATGAGCAAGATCGTCTACTTCATCCTGCTCATCATCTCGCTCACGTTCCACGAGTACGGCCACGCGTGGAGCGCGAAGAAGCTCGGCGACGACACGGCGGAGCAGATGGGTCGGCTGTCGTTGAACCCGATCGTCCACATGGACCTGCTCTTCACCGTGATCATGCCGCTGATGATGTTGTTCGGACCGTTGCAGGGCACACCGATCGGGATCTGCGCGGCGAAGCCGGTCCCGGTGAACCCCTTCAACCTGCGCAAGCCGACGCGCGACATGATGCTGACCTCCGCCGCCGGCCCGGCGATGAACATCGTGCTCGCGCTCTTCTTCACCGGGGCCTACTGGTTCCACACCGAGCTGCGCCACATCGATCCCGACAAGCTCTCGTCGCTGATGCTGATCCAGGCGATCCAGCTCAACCTGAACCTCGCCGTCTTCAACATGCTCCCGATCCCGCCGCTCGACGGGCATCGCGTGCTCGGCTACTTCCTGCCTTCCAACCTGCGCCAGCTCTACTACCGGATCGGCGCGACCGGCGGGATCCTGCTGCTGCTGCTGTTGATGTACACCGGCGTGCTGTCCCGGATGCAGACCTCGA